>CBFDDS010000041.1:0-6540 GCA_965603625.1 Candidatus Woesearchaeota archaeon | reverse complement strand
TAGTGCCCATAATGTTTATATACGTCTCATTGTAAGAGGCAAATCTCAGGGGGATTGTTTTATTACTAATAGCATCGTAGTTGAGGTTTATTGGGAACTGTAACAGGGCAGAATCATTAAGGTATATCTGGTTCTCTCCAGTTGCATTATCATGATACACATAAGTGCTGCCAAGAGTCAGATAGGTTGAGGTGTTCCCGCTGCCAACAACCTCAAAGTGCAGGTAGATACTCATGTTGGTGAGAGTGCCGGGAATATAAAATGCGTCATAGAGATTAGCAACCCCTTCAATCCCAGGGAAAGAGTATCTCTTGGTTCCTGCACTAATATTCTGCTGGAGTTCATCTGTCTTGTAATCCACTCTTAGATATCCCCCAGCAACATAAGAATAATTTATCTCTCCAGAAAAGTTCACAGATATTGTGTTTGTACCTGTAGTAATAGACGAGTTGCAGTAGGTGATATTCCACACGTCCGGGCTCATGTTATTCCCTGTGGGTATAAGGGTGTCGCAGGGGTTGCCATTTATGGTCAGAGTGAAAGCCTCTCCTGCATCAACCTCCAATATCATCCTTGTTATATCAGCTGGAGTCACATCATCAGGTATACCTTTAAGAAAAACAGATATGTTTCCTTGTCCAACAAAACCCCCAAAATAGGCATAGCTGCTTGTTCTTTTATCATCAATCTTTCTGAGGTAAGCAGACGAGGTTGCGCCAGTGATAGGGGCTCCCTTCATAATGCCTGTTATCATCCTCTCCCCTACCATAAGGTTGTTTGTAGTGGTCAAGGGTTTTTCAAAGAGAATATCTCCTTCTATAACTAATCTCATGCCTGTGTTGTTGGGGAATAAGTATTGGAGTACATAGTTGGAGAGGTTCTGGGAGAGATTGGTTTCATTAGCAGCCCAGTAGGAGCCGATTTGCTCAATAACAGAGAGATTAAGGTCAGTGATATTGCTCCCATTCAGATTGTTAGTGACATAGGTGCTGTTAAGCTCATCCATCTTTAGTTCTGAGAGGACCGCGAGCACATCTGTCGATAGGTATTCTATGCCCTCGCTCGGAGGCTCATTGCCCAGATGCTGTGATATTAAGAGCAGGCCTCCTACCAGTATGATTGAGGCAAGCAAGGCGTCAAGAGTAAAATAATAGCCCTTCTTATTAATCATTTTCTTATTAATCTTATTAATCCTATTACTCCTAATCTTTCCACCCTTCCGGCTACTTTTCCTTTTTAACTCCATATTAGCTCCATACATAAGTCACCATTCTAAGGATGTCTGTTCCATTAATAACCAGCCTGCTAATCCTGACCATATTATCATAGGGCAATATACTTGTGAAATCAGGGGCATGGCAGTCAAGCACAGGTATAGATGTGTTTATGATAACCACATCCGGGCTTCCAATCGCACAGAAGCCATCAAACCCAGTCAGGTTGCCCTCCCGCTCCTCAAACACAACCAGGAAATCATAGGCTGTTTGAAACTTGGGTCTTAAAGCAGTATAACTCATATTCATGGCATTAATAACCTTGGTTGCGTTCAGCCTCTTGGCTGTGAGAACCCCTGGCCTGATAACACTCTCATTATGCCAGTCAGGGGGATAGCCCTCTGAGAGCAGGATTTCGCTTATCTTGGAAGCATCTGTTTTTAATTCCTCAAATTGGGTGTCGGCTGAAAAGCTGTTGATAACAATCTTTACTGAGAGCAGAACCGCAAGTACGAACAACAGGAGGCTGATAGTATAATCAGACACCCATACCTGGGATTTTTTGTTAGACCTTCTTCTCCTCATTTTGTTCTCTCAGCTTATACTCACAATGTCCTCATCAATCTTCCTTATAATGTTGGAGCCCTTGCTAAGGGGACTTCCTGTAATACCAGGAGGGATTGAAAACAGTAAGTCTGCTTCCCTATAGGTGAGCACCAAGTCATTGGGAGTCTGGCTTATGGTATATTCAATGTTATTTATCCTGTCCGGAATAGTGATTACGCGCTCATAGCCAGGCTCTACCTGTGATGCAAGGATTAACTCGCTCTGCAGGGAGTATCCATAGTCCTGTAGTCTCTTAATATTCTTCTCCTCTGAATAATTGTAGGTTAGATAGTAGATAACGCCAATAAAAATAATAATCACAATCATAGCCAGACCTATCATCATCATAAATTCCATAGCAAACTGTGCTTTTTTTAGTTTAATATTTATTTTAATATATACCCACCCTAAAAATTTAAATCATAAAATTAATCATATTAACCATTAATATCCACAGCAGTATTCTGTGCTTCAACAGTGACCTGATGAATCCCTTTATGAGTCTTAAGAGTGCCTGTCAGATTAGTAGCAGCCCATTTCACTAAATCAAAATTACCGCCAGAAGAACTGACAACAAAAGTAATGGTATTATTAGTGATATTTACTTGTTTAATTCCCTCTGGAAAATAGACAGTTATGGTCTTCTTGCTAGGAGGTCCGAGATAGTAAACCTCATCAGCCGCATCCCTTATCTCGCTGGCAACCTTGTCAATCTGGCTTGCAGTGATGTCAGTGGTAAGGCTCTCTGACTGCTGATAAAATATAACAATCAAGGGAATGGTCATGAGAAAGGCAAAGCCTATAACCAACAAGAACTCCATGCTGATCTGCGCCTTACTCTTACCTCTTTTTTTCATGTTACTTATAAATTATTATAAATTATATATTGCCTATCTTACCTATCACTAGAATTAGAATAAGAGATATATAAAGTTAATTGATATTTGAGTATCAACCAATGTAACTCGTATCTTTATGCAGCATTTCCGGCTTTCCGTGCTCTATCAATTCCTGCTGCCTGGTCTTGGGCTTCAGCTCAGACTCAAAGCCCTTGATATCCTTATCCAGCTTTTTCATGTCAATGCCCAGCTTGTACTTCTTGTCCAGCAGTTTCATGAGCTCTTTTGCTCCTCTCAAGCCGATGTGCATGGGGTGCGCATAGGTTTCTGACAGCAGAGAGGCTGCTCTTATGCCCTTTTCCTTGCTCAATCCCAGGAGAAGCCCGGAGATTCCCATGATAGGGCCAACAACTCCGTAGAGCTTGCCGCTTGCACCCAGCTTGGTGAATTCCTGTATGAACTTCTTGTCATTGCCTGTGCAGTAGATTTTTGGCTTTTTAGGATGCTCCTGGAGCCCTATGCCTCCGAGAGTGACTATCTCCCTGCACTTATGCTTCTCAGCAATATCAAGAACAAGGTGTGCAAATGAGTAGGAATCCTCTTCCCTCATAGGCTGTATATCCCCCACCAGGAACAGGAAGTCATTCTTTCCCTTTCTCTTATGATAGAACTCTATCTTAGGGAGCTCCACCAAGTTGTCCTCTGTTACAAAAACAGAGTTAGGAAGGCAGTTGGAGAACAAACTCATAATTCTGGTTGCTTTTAACTGCTCAAGAATAAGATCAGTTGCTATCTTACCAACATTGCCAATGCCTGGCATGCCCTCTATCAAGACGGGTTTGGTAAGCTTTACCTTCTTTATAGTTTTTATTTCCCACTTAGACATTTTTCTGCTGCTCCTTATACTTCCTCCTGTACCCCCCATACTTGTCCTCAGGGCTGTACTTGGGAGGCTTGGGTTTTGCTCTGGTCCCCCCGCACTTGCACTTCTCTGATAAACCGTAACTATTACACTTAGGACACTTAAGGATGTGGTGAGCCATGATTATTTCTCCTGCCTCTCAAACTTTATCTCTCCTTTTTTCTCCTCAATAAATTTGGTCATTTTCTCCTGCATCTCTTTAAGGACCGCCTCTGCTTTTTTATAGTCCTTGGCTACAATCACTAATCTGTACGAGCCGCCGCCTAGATAATTTATCTGGACTCCTTTTTCTACTTCTTGTGCTTTTCCAAAGGCTTGCCTAACAACTTCTACTCCATTTTCATCAAAGGATTTAACATTCACCTTGACAATAATTTCCACTTTCTTAGGCTTAATCTTCTCTCTTATCAGCTCTTCCAGCTTATTGGCAACCTCTTTTTTTACACCAAGCTTCTCCAGGGAAGCATTGTTCTCAACAACATCCTCAAAGGCCTGGTAGAGCCAAACATAATTTTGCATAAGGGCAGGGGTTACCTCCCTGTATAGTTCCTCTGGTTTCTTCTTAAGTCTCTCTGCAAGAATTGACAGAATCTTCTCTGCCTTCTGCTCCTGCTTTATATCCTCTGTCTTCTTTCTCCTCTGGGAATCATTAACCCTTCTAAGGGACAAGTCAATGTGCCCTCTCTCCTCGTTAATCCTGATAACCTTGCACACAATCTTCTTGCCCTCAGTAACATAATCCCTGATATTCCTAATCCTCCCCGGGCTCACCTCTGAGATATGGATTAAGCCCTGCTTGTTATACTCATCAAGATGGACAGTTACTGCATGGTACTGTATCTTGTTGACAGTGCAGAACACGAGTTCTCCTTCCTCAGGGTAGCCTTCTCTTCTTAGAAACATCTTTTTAATTGCTTATGATTATTCACTCCAGCACTTCAAGCACTCTGGCCTTAACCTTGGTCTTGCCTCCTGTGGGCTCAGCGAGTACCTTGCCGCACACCAGGCACTTAATCGTTGAAGCTGACTTGCCGAACACTATCTGTTCGTTCTTGCACTTGGGGCATCTCAGCTTTATGAACTTGCTCTTGGGTTCTTTTAGTTCCATTTTTCTTCCTCCTGTCTCATGATATAATAATGATTTTAGACGGAAGAATAGATAAGGATTTATAAAGGTTGTTGAATACTTCAGCGCCTGAAACAATTAGAAACAATTAAATAATCCTTTAATCAGGTTCTATATATCCTATACAAGGAGGTGAATATTTATGGACAAGCTCAGTATAAAGGGCTTTGCTCTCGGCTTTGGAGTAACATGGGCTCTTCTTGTGCTCTTCCTTGGCTGGGCAGGAGCTCTTGGTTGGGGTGCAAATCTCTCACAAGGACTGTCATCCCTGTATATTGGATATGGACCTTCATTCCTGGGAGGCATAATAGGCGCTGTTTGGGGATTTATAGACGGAGCAATTGGAGGCGCAATCTTTGCCTTAATATATAACTGGGTTGTGAAGAAAAAGAAATAGGGGATTAGATAAACTCTATCTAAATGAACTCTATCTTCTTTGCCCTGAAGCCCTTGCTCTGGACATGAGTTTTGCTGCACTGCTTGCAGGTGTATCTTAAGTCTGTCTTTTTGCTTAGTTTCTTGCCGGTCATCTTGGGCTTGGGAGGCTTTGAGTATCTGCCTAGATTGCCTGCTCCACGCCTCAGGCCTCTCTGTTTAACCCTCTTCTTTGAGCCCTTGGACTGGGGATGAGCAGCGTTTCTTCCCTTTTTCTTAGCAAGAGCTACCTTGTGTTCTGTGTGTTTCTTGCAGTAGGGGCAGTGCCTCTTCACAGTCTTCTTTAATTTCATCTTATCGTCGTTGGAGAAGGTATTGATTTAAAAATCTTACTGTTATTCAGCTAGTTCTGCGCTCCCTTTCTTTACAAGAATATTTGCTATGGCTGGTTCCAGCTCTATCTCATCGCCTTCATTAAAAGGGCCAATTACTTCCCCTTCAAGACCGACAAACTCAGGTATAGAAACAGTTATTTTTACTTTTTTGGTATCATTAGTTACTTCGTCACCCCCGGAGGGCTTTAAATCTTTTTTCTTTTCCTCTTCTTCTTTTTCTTCCTTATCCTCTCCTCTAACTTCTCTAACTTCTTCTCTTTCTTCCTTCTCCTCTTCTCTCTCTTCTTCAACAGCTGCCTCAATAGGCTTTTCCTCTTTTCTGCCATTGCTGAACTCCTTGAGGTGGAGTATGGAATCCAAAACCTTGTCCTTATATTTAGAGAGCAGCTTGACCTGCTCGTCAAAGAAGTCTTTTTCAGACGGCAGAAGATTGGATGTGTCAATAACATCAGAGCCGGTTCTTGCCCTGTTCACAGCCATGTTGATAATCTTCTTCTCCCTCCGCTCATACAGTTCTTTCACAATCCTCCTGATATTCTGAAACTGTATCTTGAGCTTCTCCCTCTCAGCACTCACAAAGAGTTCGTCTCCCTTCTTGCTCAGGGCATCCCTCTTCTCTTTCAGATAAGCAAGCACCTGTTCATAGAAGTCCTTGTCAAGCCTCTGAAGCTCCTCGCGGTTCTTCTCTCTCCTCAGAAGGTCAAAGAGAGTCTCGTATGTAATCCTGATATCAACCATGCCAAAGAGTAAAAATTGTAGGTTTATATAGTTTGCTGTGATTAAAAAGGCACCGTAGCTGTCACCATTGCCAAGGGCATTTGCTTTTTTGCAAGGATCTTGGCTGACGCTGACGAGCCGGGGGTCGCCCCATACGGGGTGGCGAGTAGGTGCCTTTTTAAATAAAACCTGATTATAACCTTAATCATGGCAGTCTTAAACTTCAAAGACCTGGAATTTGTCGACGAGAAAGAGAGGGTAAAAGCCTATTTTCTCAGAATATACTACTTCCACATCCCAAAGGAGGGTTTGGCAAAGATAGGCAGGTTCAGGATTAAAAAACATA
>CBFDDS010000040.1:0-6597 GCA_965603625.1 Candidatus Woesearchaeota archaeon | reverse complement strand
CACGCAAAAGAAGCTCCCCAAGAATGTGGTTGTGTATGGAAGAATACCCCAGGAAGAATTATTGAAAACCCTGAGAGCAACAGATATTGCTATTAATCCTGTGAGGTACGGCTCTGGAATATGCATTAAATCCCTGGACTACATGGCAGCAGGCATTCCTATTGTGTCAACGCCAAGAGGGATGCGCGGTATTCCTGCAAAGAACAAGAAGCATGCGATTATATGCGAGTTAAAAGGTTTTAGAGCAAATATTAGGGCTCTGTACAATAACAAGCAGTTGAACAAGAGAATGGTCAAAAATGCAAGAGTGCTGGTAAAAAAAGAGTTTGATTCAAGAGTGGTGGCTGGAAGACTGGCCAGAATTTTTGAGAAGGCTATGAAAAAATATAAAAAATGAAAAAGGAAATATGAAACTTACAAAAAAACAGGTGGCTGATTTTTTTAAGAGTGAAAGGGTTCAAGTTATCCTGCTCATAATAATAGCAACCGCTGTTAGATTATTCCAGCTCTCAAAGGAAACCCTTTGGCTTGATGAAGCATATACAATAAAAGTTGTTTTCTGGAAGAGCCTCCCTTCTATTATTGCAAATGTCCACCATGAAGCAATTAATCATCCCCCCTTGTTCTTTATTATTTACAATGTATGGGGGAAAATATTTGGAATCTCAGAGTTCGCTCTGATTTCACTCTCAATAATTTCAGGCATTTTATTTGTTTTCTTAATGTATCTCATTGTGAAAGAATTATTCAACTATAGAGGCGTCGCGTTTATGAGTGCACTTCTCGCCAGTTTTAGTCTATTCCATTTCCATTTCTCAAGAGAAGCTGTTCAATATTCCTTTTTTCCAATGATGATCCTCTTATCAATATATACCTTCTTACTGTTCTTAAAAAGCAAGCCTGAAAAAAGGATTACAACTTGGGCAATCTACATTATAACGACTGCCGCATTGTTCTATACCCACTACTATGCCTTTATGATAATTCTAGTCCAAAACTTGGTTTTTTTCATTTTCTGGAAAAAGAATTCAAAACTAATAAAGTACTGGATAGTAATGCAGCTTATTCTTCTCCTCCTTATTTCTCCTGAGTTATCATATATGTACACAAACGCTGTAAGACATAGTCATGGCTTAAGTAAAACAACTGTTTTTATAGAATATGCTGGTTCATTTGGGTATCAGATAAAAGACGTGTTTATTAAGAATACAGGAGAGTTAGGTCTTGTACTCAATGCTTTTTTCAAACAGAGTGTCGCATCGATAGTAGGTATAATCTTATCAGGCATAATAGCCCTCCTTATTTTAGGAGGAATAGTCCTAAGCTGGATGCGCTCTAAAAAAGAGAATGTTTTCAATATTGTTTTTCTTCTCCTCCTGGTTTTTGTTCCTATTCTTATTACCTCCATATCCCCAGAGGTGTATAGAGCCAAAGGCTTTGTTTTCACAGCGCTTATTTATAGTGTCTTTCTAGTACTGGGAATCCGGCACTTATTCAAAAGCAAAGTGGTTAGAATCATTGTGGTTGGAATTATACTCCTCATAGGAATTATTAACATAGCCCATAGCATAGGGAATAATTACTTCTTTGGAGAGCAAGAGGATTGGGAAGGAGCAGTGGATTTCCTTAAGCAACCAGAGCAAAAAGCAGAATTAATACTTGTAGAGGTGAGATACACCTTAGCACCTTTCTTTTATTATTATAACAATAGTATCTTAGAAGATTTTTTTAATGGTAATTTTCCTCTTAACTCAAGCAAGAGTGATGTAATAACCGTGAATTTTTCTTCTGAAACAGATTACTCAAAGGAGTACTATAGAGGAAATCGTTTAATTCCTGACCTCAAAACCCTTAATGAATCACTAGAAAGGACTAATGATTTCTGGCTTGTATCCTCAATACACACAAAATTTGCTTATCCTAACAATGATATTGTTAATTTTATAGAGAAAGATTTTGAAAAGATATCAAAAACCGAATTTGGGAGTGTGGATGTTATCAGATATAAAAGAAAATGAGAATAACAAAAGCTCAAATTGGGAATTTGTGGAGAAATGACTGGTTTAAGGTAGCCCTTCTCGTAGTGATATCTACTCTGATTAGATTTTACAAGTTGTCAAAGGAGATTCTCTGGATGGATGAGATTTACTGCACAGATTTGATTTTTTCTAATGAAACCCTTGGTTTGATGATAGATAAAATTCATGCATATGGACACCCTCCTCTTTACTACACCCTCTGTCCTCTATGGGGGAAGATATTTGGAATTCAGCAAAATACTCTTATCCTGCTGTCAATAATCACCGGGGTTATCTCGATAGTATTAATGTATTTTATTGTTAAGAAATTGTTTGGGACTAAGAACCTTGCTTTTGCAAGCTCTTTGCTTGCTAGTTTCAGTTTGTTCCACTTCCATTATTCAAGAGAGGTCACAGATTACTCGCTCTTTACAATGATGGCTTTCCTCTCAATTCTTTCTTTTCTTATACTATTAGAAAGCAAACCCCAACATAAGCTTAGGAATTCTTTGTTTTATCTTGTAACAACAGGGTACCTCTTCCTCAGCCATAATTACGGATTCTTAATAGTGCTTGTCCAAAACCTTGCTTTCTTTATATTCTGGAAGAGGCACAAGGGACTCATCAAAACATGGATAATACTGCAGATAATAATGCTGCTTATTATCAGTCCCCAAGTAGTAAGGAGCTATGAGAATGCAGAATTCTACTCTTATCTTAGAGGTGAAGAACTACTTGGCATGCCCTCTTCTAGAAATTATTATATACAAAACATTGAAGACCAGTCAAAGCGGGTGTTCAGATATAATGCATGGGACCTTGGAAAGGCAGCGGATTATTATTTTGCCCCAAAAGAGTCATTAACCTCGGTAATTTCAATAATATCACATATTCTGATTTTATTATTTATATTAACAGGAATTCTCCTCTCTATTTTTAAAATTAGACTAAAGCAAATAAAGAAGGAAAAAGGGTTTGTGACCATTAACAAAGAAAACCTATTTGGGATGGTGCTTCTTCTGTTGTTATTCTTTGCACCACTAATGCTCACATCCATATTCCCAGTAGTGTTTCGAGTAAAAGGATTTGTGTATACAATCCTTGTATTCAACACCCTAATAACCCTGGGAATATGGACTTTATTCAAAAACAAGGCATTAAGGGCGGTTCTTGTATTTTGCTTTGTGTTCCTCGGAGCCTTAACCATTAGCCATAGCCTGGAGACCAACACCTTTTTTGATACCACAATCGAGGGTTGGAGAGGGGCATCAGAGTTCCTTAAACAACCTGGAAATAGAGACCGAGTGATAATAACGAATGCTGATGATGCGATTCCCTTCCTCTACGAGTATGACTTCGCTTTGGTTGATGAGGCTGCTGCCTTCCACCTAACATCTATTGGAGGAAAGAGGATGGTAAAAATAACTCCCTTCTTCAAAGATAATGTAACACAACAGGGGTATATAAAAGCAGAATATGAGGACATGCTAGGCACATCACACATAGAAATTCTTGACAAGTTCTGGTTAGTATCCTCTGATTTCCAAAATCCCATCTATAGCAGGGACTTCTTTAAAAGAGTAGAAGAGTCTTTCATTAATTTATCCCACAGGTATTATGGAACTGTACAAGTAGTAAAATATGATAAAAAATGATAAGAATACCAAAAACAAAGCAAGAACTAGGAGAATTTTTTAAGAGCGACGCATTCAGGATTATAGTTCTTGTAGTAATTAGTACTTTGCTAAGAATATACAATTTATCAAGAGAGATTTTCAGACTGGACGAGGCAGGCTACCCAGAGGCTGTTTTCACACAAAACATACCTCATCTTATACAAACCGCAGGAACTGGAGGATGGAACCACCCTGTGCTTTTCTTTATAATCTACAGAACCTGGGGCAGGATATTTGGCATCTCGCAGAATGCCCTGATAGCCCTGTCAATAATATTCGGAGTTATATCCATAGTCCTGATATATCTCCTTGTTAAGAAGCTTTTCAGAAATAAGGATATTGCTTTTGTGAGCGCCTTGTTGACATGTTTCAGCCTGTTCCACTTCCACTTCTCAAGGGATGCATCTGACTATTCATTCTACTTTATGATGATTCTGCTCTCACTCCTTGCATTTATAATATTTGTAGATGACAAATCAAAGGACAAACTAAGAAACGCCTTGTTCTACCTAGTGGCAAATGTAGCTTTGTTCTACACCCACAACTATGCCTTTACAATCATTCTCTTTGAGAATTTGGTCTTCTTCATCTTCATTAAGAGGCATAAAAAGCTGCTAAAAAGATGGATTATATTACACATAGTGCTGCTGATACTAATAATCCCCCAGCTCATCAGTTTGCATACGCATACCATCACTATAACCCAAGGAGATATTATTGATAATGCAATACTCGAAGAGAGTGAAAGAGTAATAAAGATGCCTACACCTGCAAAATACGCAAAGGACTTTAGCCACCAATTTCATAGAATCCTTCTCTTTAACACAGGTGACTTCGAAGCTGTTATTGGAATAGATGAGAATGAGAACCCCCCTGCTGTAAAAGTGTGGACAGTAAGAATAATATCCTGGCTCTTATGCATAATTATCATTGCAGGAATTATTTTACCTTTGATTAATCTCAAGAAAAAGAAGAAAGCAGGACTTATCAATAAGGACAACCTGTTCGGAATAGTCTTCCTATTGCTTCTGCTCCTGGTTCCGCTCCTGCTTACAGCTCTTTTCCCATGGTTCTTTAGGGAGAAACCCTTCTTGTATACTGTACTTATCTATAATGCCTTTCTTACCCTAGGAATATGGTATCTATTCAAGAACAGATTTATCAGGATAATTCTGGTCATCCTTATCATAATACTTGGAGCTGCAAACATAACTCACAGCCTGAACAATCATTATTTCTTTGGACAGGAGGAAGACTGGATAAGCACAGCAGAGTTTCTTAAACAGCCTGAGAATAAGGCAGAGTTGATAGTCGTTCTTGTCAACTATGATTTTTTCCCATTCCTTTATCAGTACAACTCTAGTTGGGTTGATGATGTTATACTCCGAATGTATTATCCTTATCCAATAGTTGGGTACAAGGCAGGTTACTATCCCCCAGAACCATGCCCTTGTGAACTACACTACAGCTATAATGAAACAGGAATCTTAACTCTTTGGACTCCAAGAAGGCGATACATTGGGCAAAGCCATTTGGATAAGGAGTGGTATCGCTTAAATTATGTAGGACTGAATAAGACTCTGCAGGAAATTGACGATTTCTGGGCAGTGTACTCTGTCTACTCCCAGCCGGGAAATTATCCTGACAGGCCCTTACTAAACCTTATAGAAGAGAAGTTTAACAATGTGTCATCCCATGAGTTTGGAAAAGCTGCAGTAACCAGGTATAAGAGAAAATGAGAATAAACAAAGCTCAAATCAAGAATTTGTGGACAAAGGACTGGTTTAGAATTATAGTGCTTATTCTAATTGCTGCGCTTTTAAGAGTTTATAATCTTTCAAAAGAGTCCTTTAGGCTTGACGAATCAGGCTATGTAATTGCTGTTTTTTGGAATGGCCTCCCTCAAATTATTCAGGAATCACATACCTGGGGGCATCCGCCTTTCTACTTTATAATCTACAATATCTGGGGGAAAATATTTGGAATCTCAGAGTTCGCCCTGATTTCACTCTCATTAATAGCTGGAATAATATCTATTGTACTGATATACCTAATTATTAAAAAGCTTTTCAAGAATAAGGATATTGCCTTTGTGAGTGCCCTGCTCACATGCTTTAGCCTCTTTCACTTCCACTTCTCAAGGGATGCCACAGAATACTCTTTCTTCCCAATGATGATATTTCTCTCAACTCTGGCTTTCATTAGCTTTGTTCAGAGCAAGCCTGAGAAAAAAAGGTTAAATGCAATCTTCTATGTGATAACAACAGCTCTCATGTTCTACACCCATTATTATGCCTTCATGGTAATAATAGTGCAAAACCTGGCCTTCTTTATCTTCTATAAGAAGCATAGAAAACTACTCAAAACATGGATTACAATGGGCATAATTCTGCTGGTATTAATAACTCCGGAACTAGGGCATGCTTATACCAATGCAAGAATCTATGGTCAGGGATTAAATGAAGCACCAAGGGCAGATGTTTATCTAAACACACTAGGCGGGCAGATAAAGGAAATCTACGCCCATGATACTGGAAATCTCAGGGGCGTGGTAAGCTATTATTTCATAAAGGAACCTAGTTACTGGTATCTCGCAAACACTCTGTTCATTATAATCAGCTTTTTCATCCTAATGGGAATTATTTTACCAATTTTCAAAGGCAAAGGGCGTAAAGATAAAAACAAAGACAGGATAATGCCAAGTATAACTATGACAACAAGAAGCTCTAGTAGTGTGAAAGCTTTTTTATTCATCATCGTTTCTGTTTTCCCGGATGAAACATAATTATAAACTCGCCCCGTATCTTCGTATTTGAAAAATGTCTTATGCTCTCGCTTACCTTTTCCCCGTTATATCAAAATCGATTATAGTCTCTTTTAGCACGGGCTGTTCGGCTATCTCT
>CBFDDS010000039.1:0-6633 GCA_965603625.1 Candidatus Woesearchaeota archaeon | reverse complement strand
AATATAAAAAATTATTCAAAATTAGAAATAAATCAAAAAAATTTGATAAAAAATTTGGTTAAAGATAAAGACTTAAAGAGCCTCGCTTGTTATAATAGCCACTCTTCCGCCTGCCTTGACCTTGGTGTCCATTGCCACCAGGAAGCTCACATATGCCCTGTCTGCTGTCATCAGGATGTCCTTGTCAATCACTCCGTCAAACACAACAGCGTATATGCCTGACTTCAGGCTCTTAATAGTGCCCTGGAGCTCTGACAAAGGAACCTTACCCAGTATATTGAGCTTGGGGTCTAATATATATGCCCCTCTTGTTCCTATCAGGTCTTCAAGCATTGCTCCGAACACTTCTTTCTCTCTGGAAGTCGGTGCTTTTGGCTTTCCTATCGGCTGTGCAGGCGCAGGCCTCTGAGGCTGTGCTCTCCTGTCCCTGTAATCCCTTGCATTCCTTGCAGGAGCCCTTCTGTCGGGAGGGGCGCTCCTTGCTCCTCTACTAGCACTAGCTGGCGCCTCCTGCATCTCGCTCTTGGCCTGTTCAAAGGCAAACCTATTTCTTATGGCTTTGTGTATCTCTTTCTTGGTGAGCTCTTCTACTTCTTTACCGTCAGGCGCCTTGGTCACAAAGTCCAGCTCTGCAACACCGCCCAGCTCTTTTATGATTAAGTCTCCGCCCCTGTCACCGTCAACAAAGGCTGTTATGGTCTTCTTCTTGCTCAGCTCTATGATTGTGTCTGGCACATTGGTGCCGTTCAGTGCTATCACATTCTTAAAGCCGTGCTTGAGCAGGTTAAGAACATCTGCTCTGCCCTCAACAATTATGAGCTCGTCACTCTCATCAATAGCTGGTCCTGCTGGCAGCCTCTCCTTGCCGTACTCTCGTATCTCCATCACTCTGACAGCATAGGCTACCTCGTCTGCCAGCTCCTGGCTGTCCGGCATCACTGATTCTATCAGGTTTTTTAAGAGCTCTTTTGCCCTGTCTACCACGAACTGCCTCTTTGAAACCCTTACATCCTCTATGTTCTTCACCTTTATCTTTGCATTGCAGGGCCCTATCCTCTGGATTATCTCGAGGCTGGCACCCACTATGCTTGTCTCTGCCTTGTCTAGAGAACTAGGAACGATTATGGTCCCAGAGGACTTTCCGCTCTTGGTCTCAACGTTTACCTCTATTCTTCCTATTCTTCCGCTCCTCTGAAGCTCTCTCAGCTCCAGGTCACTGCCTAACAGACCCTCTGTTTGTCCGAATATGGCTCCTATCACATCAGGCCTGTCTACAACTCCGTCAATCTGTATCTCAGCATGAACAATATATTTTGCTGATACTTGCGCTATCTTTGCCAAAATTATCACCTTTTGTATTGTTTTATTTTACTGCGAAATAATTTTGGAAACCCAAAAATCTCTTCGAGATTTTTGACGTCGCCATTGTTTATCACCTTTTACTTGATTATAATCTTCTTATACTCTTCAGAAGGAGCCCGCTATTCTAACATCTGCTAAAAGGAACTTAAATATACTATAATTGCTCCTCTTTATGATGTTAATGAGCATATGATAAAAGCAAATAATTGCTCCCTCTGTTTAAGAACAAGCACTTAACCCTTGTTTCTGTTATTTTCTTCCCCTTTTCCTAAATAAAAAATCCTTCTTATGCTTTAAATAATTTGGATAAAGGAAACGATAATAATAATCGGCTTTATTGTGCCTGTCCTCGTACTATCATTGTATCAAAAACTTTATTTTTAATGCTCAAAATTTCTTTTGAAATTTTGTTGAATATTAAATTTATTAAACATTGTAGCCCAACACTAACTCACAATGCTCATTGCCGTGAGCTTTGTGCTTAGGCTCGCATGAGCAACTCTGTGTCGGGCCTTAAAAATAGGGAATGAATAGGGGTTTTTAAAGCTTTGGGTTTTGGTCTTACCGACGGGAGAGCCCTCTGAAAAGCTTAAATTAGCCACCTAGAAGTGGTAAAAAAAGCGAAATGTTTATAAATGGGTTATTTTTACGAAGAAGCGTGAGAAAATGGGAATAATCATCTTCAATGAGGTAGAGAAAAGCGCCCTAGAGGATGTTCTAAACCAGCAAAATGATATCCTTAGCAGGAGGAAAACAAGAGAGGACTACCGAGAACCCATACTCTACGCAAGAAGCGCCTTTTTCACCCTGCCAGAAGAAGAAACAAAGCAAAAAGAAAAGCCGCATGGAGTGATTTTCCATCATATAACCAGACAAAAAGAATTAAGTGAGTTAATAGCCACACCAGACTATGACACAATAATCCCAATAATCCCAAATGCCCAAACAGTTCCTAATGAAGAGTATATGATAGATATCTTGAACTGGGTTCAGAGCCAGAACAGGGCTATAACAACAATAGCAATACCAGATTATAGACTAAAAAAGCTTAGAGTGCCAGGAGAGAAGCCAATAGACAAGAGCCCTTCACTAACATTCTATAGCTGGGAAGAACTACCAAAAGGAGGCAGAGAGCTTATTGAAAGATTAAGGTATATTGTGGTGCCCCAAGAAGACTTTTATGAAAAAGCAAATCCAAAAAACCCAGAGAGAGTAAAAGCATATCTTGACAGTCTAAGGACAGAAATAAACAAAGCAAATTTTCCCGCTAATAATTATAATTAAGAATAATTAATCAAGAATGATTAATCAAGACTAACATAATGGATTCTTCCGCTCAAAAGCGGATCCTCTGTTCTAAGCTCTTTCTTGAGTTCAGTAGTAGCATATCTCACAGGAGGCCTGTTAGAACAGATAAAGATAGAGTCACCCTCATAGCCCTCTGCTAATGCCTTGGCACTTGTTATGGTCTGCCTGTCTGCTGCATTGGGTATCAGCTTTTTTATGCGCTCACTAGACTCACTCCTAAAAATATCTTTGTAGTCCCTGGCCTTGTTTGGGTCCCATTTACGCCCGCCCTGAGCATTCAAAACAGGAAGAAGAGCCATAATATTATCTGCCAGCCGATTGGCTTCATCCTCACTCTCAGGCTTTTTCCCAGAAAAGTATGGATTGGTTTCTACAGCAGCCCTGACAGTTCTGGAGTTTAAGAAGTACCTCTCTGAAGCAGGAGTCCTCTTACTCACAGACTCCTCATTGAGCACCTTGCATCCATTGCCTGTTAAAAAATTCTTGGTCTCCTCAGGCAGCATAGCATAAACTTCAGGGGCAATGTAAACCTTATGGTAATGGTCAAGAAAACCCTTTAGCTTTGAGCGGTCTGATTCTGTAAGCGGCTTAATCTCGCCGCCCTTCTCAAAAACACTTTCATCAAGCAGGACTATTCTCTTCCTGTCATCTGCCTGTGCAATGTCAATCGTGCCCATTACCTCTCTTAATTTTGACAAGCTCTCTTTCTCAATAATGCCCTCAATGCCTCTGCCGCCAGCATAGAGCACAACAGCGCTGAACAAGAGCAGCAATCCTAGAAACATGATTGACATCGAGGGGATATCTACAATCCCTACAGCTCCCCCTGTCACTCCGGTCTGGGAATACAATAATAAGAACATTGCAACTAGAAAAAAGACAGCTGCAAGAACCAATTCAAACCTTCTTTTACCCATCCCAGACTCAGAATAGAGTCCAGATTATATAAAGCTTTCTGAAAAATCAAGAAAAAATAAAGAGTTTATATCGTTCAATTATATCAGTTACATCTATATCTCACAACCAGTCAGGGCGCTGAGCTGTTCTGGGGTTAGCAATCCCATGTGCTGGGTGTCATCAATAATCCAGGTTGGGTAGGCCAGGATGCCTGCATCTGCACATGCCACCTGCTGGGCTCTGAAGTCGCCCTCAACACCGCACTCAACATACTCAAGCTTGGATGTGTCTGCCCCAAAATAGTCTTTTTGTTTCTTAGTGCTTGAGTCCCAGTAGGCCCCGTAAAGAAGGGCTCCATAGTCAGTGAGGCATTCAACAAAATTCATGCTGGGCTTTGTAGGCTCAACTTCCTCAACAACCACAACAACCTCCTCAACCTCTTCTATGGCTTCTTCAACCTCTTCCTCAAGCTCCTCTTGCTCCTCTGCAAGTTCTTCTGCCTCTTCAACTTCCTCATCTGTTACTGACACTTCCACACTTACTACTCCTTCAGTCCCTGCAACAGGTTCAGCAGGTTCTTCCTCTGCCTCTTCCCCTTCTGGCTCCTCAATCACTATATCTATCTGTCCTTCTTCCTCTGCCTCTGCCATCTCTTCCTCTGCCTCTTGTTCCAGGTAATTGACTATTGTAGCCTCTTCCCTCAGGCCTGCTATGAAATCAGAATAGAGCATCTTTTCCTGCTGGGTCTCAAGGGTGAGGACTATCTGTTCCTGGACATCCCTGAAAGAGACTGGGTGTTCAGGGGTCTTGTTGGTTGTCTGGATTATATGATACCCAAAAGTGGTCTTAACAACACTCATCTCTCCTATGTCCTGGTCAAATGCCCTGTTCTCAAACTCCTCTACCATCTGGCCTCTTGGAAAGGAGTATACCCCACAGGTCTCTGCACTTCCAGAGTCATCTGTGTAGAGCCATACATAGGAGCAGAATCTCTTGGTATCATTCTTTACCAGCTCAAAAACCATGTCTGCTCTTTCCTCTGCCTCTTCTTCTGTCCTGTTAGCAAGCCCTATAAGGATGTGTCTGGCTGTTACCAGCTCTGGAACTGTGAAGGTGTCTGGATTATCATTGTAGTACTGGAGGGCTTGTGCTGTAGTAACATTTATCTTGCTCTTAACAGCCTGCTCAAGAAGCTTGTCTATGAGCAGCTGGTTTCTTATCAGGACTCTTAGCTGCTCCTGGGTTAAACCCTTCTCCTCAAGAATCTCATCAAGCCTTTCCGAGGTCACATTGCTGTCCTGCATAAAGGTTTGTATGCTCCCATCAACCTCTTCCTCAGTCACACCTAGGCCAGTCCTCTGTGCCTCCTGCACCATCAAGGTCTCATCTATCAGCTGGGTAAGGAACTGATCCTTGGTAACAAAGTACTTGTACTGCAGGGGCAGCCTCTCATAGTCTGCATCAAGCTGCTGCATGGTTATGGGCACACCATTAACCCTTGCTGCCAGCTTCCCGCTAAGACTGACCCCCCCAAACAAATCTGGGAAAAAGGTCTGGATTGCAGAGAAAATAGCTGCTACTGCAAGGATTATTATGAGTACTATGAGACAGGTCTGTATAGTCTTCTCTTTCCTTGCTTTTGCCTGTTCCTTTCTCTGGGCACCATTAACCCTATAGACCTTTAGTCCATTGGGAGTTTTATGATTTGTTTTAGTGTCAGAAGCCTTTTTCTTCATGGTTTTCTTTTTCTTGGCCAAACATACCACCTCGCATTCTCAAATATCCTCAAATATATTAGGGTAACTCTTTTCAAATAGTAAAAGAACTGTTTTTTAAAAGCTTTTTGGTTAAACAACACTTAAACAATAGAATAAGGATAAATTTATATATCAACAACATAGAACAATAGATAGCATGTATGACATAATAATAGGCAGAAATGCGCAGGACAAGGAGAAATTCGGTGCAGAAGGGACCGTTTACCTGGGCAAGCACTATGTCAAGATGGGAAGAACCACCAGCCTGTCCAACAAGATACTTCTAGATGTTATCAGGAGCCATATAATATTTGTGTGCGGCAAGAGAGGAGGGGGAAAGTCGTACACAATGGGAGTGATAGCAGAGGGAATCATAAACCTGCCTCCAAAAATCAAGAACAACATGTCAGTGATAATGCTCGACACCATGGGAGTGTACTGGACCATGAAGTTCCCGAATAAAAAGGATGAGCTCCTGCTGGAGCAGTGGGGGCTTGAAGCAACAGGCCTTGATGTGACCATCTACACCCCAATAGGCTACTTCCAGGAGTACAAGGAAAAGGGCGTGCCAACAGATGCCTCCTTCAGCATAAAGCCAAGCGAACTTGACGGCAGTGACTGGTGCCTGACCTTTGACATCAACCAAAATAAACCCATGGGTGTCCTGATAGAAAAAGTGATTCACAATCTAAGAGAGAGGAAGAAGGAGTACGACCTGAACGAAATATTGAATGAGATTAAGAACAGTGAAGCAGAAGATAATGTGAAAAATGCAACCCTGAACCTGTTCGGAAATGCAAAGACCTGGGGAATATTTGATATAAAAGGAACCCCTCTCAGTGAGCTCGCAAAGCCAGGGCAGGTAACTGTGCTTGATGTTAGCTGTTATGCAACAGTACCTGGAAGCTGGAGGATAAAATCCCTGGTGATAGGCCTGGTTGCTGAGAAGCTCTTTATCCAGAGAATGATAGCCAGAAAGAACGAGGAGTACCAGCAGGTGCATAAGAGCATCTATTATTTCAGTGAGGAGGAAATCCAGAAGCTTGACTTCCCCATGGTGTGGCTGGTTATAGATGAAGCCCATGAATTCCTCCCCAGAGAGGGAAAAACCCTTGCATCAGGCCCTCTCACCACTATTCTAAGAGAGGGAAGGCAGCCCGGCATCAGCCTCATCCTTGCAAGCCAGCAGCCAGGAAAGATACACACAGATGTAATGACTCAGGCAGACACGATTATAGCGCACAGGATTACAGCAAAGATAGACACTGATGCACTCGGAGCACTTATGCAGAGCTACTTGCGGGGAAGC
>CBFDDS010000038.1:0-6796 GCA_965603625.1 Candidatus Woesearchaeota archaeon | reverse complement strand
TGGGAGGTTTTACAATGGCTGAGAAAAAGGTTATAAAAAGGATTGGTGTCCTCTCCTATGCAAAGATTTCCTGTATCTTATCAGCTGTTCTTGGTTTGATAGTAGGAATCTTCTATGCAATAATCGGAGTGTTTATTGGGGCTACCGCAGTCACAGGTGCTGCTGGCGAACCCTCTGCCGGGTTAGTGGCAGGGCTGGGTATTGCTGCAATAATTGTCACGCCAATCATATACGGTATCAGGGGCTTTATAGCGGTGTGATTATTGCCTGGCTCTACAACCTGGTTGCTAAGTGGGTTGGCGGAGTTGAGCTGGATCTTGAATAAATTTTTGTTTTTTATTCTAATTCTTTACTTGATACTACTGGAAAGTGACTAAAAAACCGAAAGATTTATAAAGGGATAAAGTAACTATCGTCTATAAGGGGGATAATATTCATAGATATAGTGCTCTCACATGAAAATGAAATTCAAGGAAAAACTTGAGGAACTGGTAGCAAAACACCCGGTTGTGTCTGGGTTTGTTGCAGGCGGAACAGCCTTAGGAGTCACAACAGCTGATTTCATTAATAAATCCGCACACTACCCAGGTTATAACGATGACCCTTCAGCAATAATTCTAGGAGTAAGCATACCCTTAGCAATAGGGGCAGGCACTGCATTCATAGGAAATCTAATTGGAAAGTATAAAGAAAACCAACAAAAACTAAAAGAGCTGGCACAAAAAGATGAGCTAACAGGATTATACAACCGTAGAGGATACTTAAACAAACTGCCTGAAGTTATAGAACACAGTCATAGAACAGATCAAAAGATTTTAGTAATGTATGCTGACATTGATAAGCTAAAAGAAATAAATGATAGATATAAAGAGCATGAAGGCGGAGACAAAGCAATAAAATATGTTGCTGCAGCTATGAAAAGAGCCCTTCCCCGTATAACAGACTTGGTTGCTCGTGTCGGCGGAGATGAATACATCGGAGTAGGAATCACAGGAGATGAACCTGTAAAAACAATGTTAAAACGTTTCAATGAGAGTCTAAGTGAATCTCAAAAAGAGGTTCCTTTTCCACTCAGTGTGAGCATGGGAATCAAGTATATTGACCCAAAAGAACATGAAAAAAGTTTAAAAGGAATGCAAGCTATGGTTTCAGAGGCTCTAACCAAGGCAGAAATTGCGATGTATGAAGTCAAAGAACAGAAAAAGAACGGCACTTACCAAAATCCTTAATCACTCTCTTGTTCTAACAAAGATTTATAAAAGAGTAAACCATAAGATAGGCTAATGGACATCGATAACGAGAAAATCTATCTTGAACTCATGAAGATAAAAAAGCTCTTGCAGCAGAGCCTTGACCTGCAGAGAGAGATGGCTCGGGTGGAGGAAGAGATAAAGCTGTTTGAGGGAAGGCAGGCCCAGCATGAGGAAAGGCTTGCGAATGCTGTTAAGAAGAGAAAGTTTGTCACCATCTTCGACTGGAAAAGAGCAATATGGGATAGGTGCACTGCCAAGACAGAGAAAGTGACACCCTCAACAGTCACCTTTTTCTGCGAAATCCTGAGAGGACCATGCAAGTTCGAGACATGTCCAAAGAATGACATGGGAGAAGGATAAAGCCTTACCCTTTCTCAAAGAAAAAGACTTATAAAGAATTGCTTCTTCTAAGAGTATTATTTGCGGGGGTGCCGGCAGTCAAAAATTTCATGGAAGCAAATTTTTGGGCCGTCACCTGGACTATGCGGGGGTGCCGGAGTCTGGAAAACGGGCAGGACTTAAGTCCTCACGGGAGAAATCCTGTGGCTTAGACAAGGCCTGGCCTTGGCAGGACAAGACGCCAGTCTTGGAGTAGTGCCTACGAGGGTTCAAATCAACCTTTTCCGCCACGGCGCAAAACGTTGGCGAAAACTTTGGAGTTGCTTCGCAACTCGGTTGCTGAAAGTCCCTTCCCTCGCACTTTTTTATTTTAGATCTTACGTTGTGATTCAAATGCGAAAGGTAAAACCTTCAAAACTGAAATGGCAAGACACTGGACATGGTTATTCTAGAAAAGTACTCATGGCGGTCAACAACCGTGTAAGGAAGACTTGTAAAGTTCAGTTTGTGTCCATTCCTCCAAGCACCACTGTGATTACACATTGTCATAAAGGGCAAAGCGAATTAGAATACGTCCTTGCTGGTTCTGGAACTATTAGGTCTGGAAAACAGATTATGCGCTTACGTCCTGGTACAATGTTCATAGTAGAACCAGATGAACATCACGAAGTCAAAAGCGGTCGAAAAGGATTATTCTTATTTGTCACAAAAGCCAACTATAGTGATGATACTGAATGGTTTGAATAAAGTAGAAGTATTTTCAGAACATTAAGTAATCACTCCTCCTTTGAATAATCCTTTTTCTCTAATATCTTGTTGTACTCTGTCTCATACTTGGCTAACAGCCTCTTCATATCAGCATCAAACTTTTCCCTGTACTTGGGAATCTTATCGCTGTTTTTACTTATGCTCTTCAAGAATTCATTCTCCAGCTTCTCTTTCTCTATCTCAATCCACGCCTCTATCTCTTCTTCTGTCTTGAACCTCATATAAATATTCTTTTTTCCATTATATTTAAATACTTTGAATTATAATTGTTCTAGCATGGAGTTCAAACAAGCAATCCTGGTAAGGCAGGACTTAAAGCTGCCTAAGGGCAAGATGGCAGCACAGGTTGCTCATGCCAGTGTAGAGTCCATGTTTATTGCCAAGAAGACTGTTGTGAACAAGTGGATGAAGGGGGGCATGGGCAAAGTAGTATTGAAAGTAAAGAATATTACTGAACTCAAGAACTATGTCAACAAGGCACTAAAGCTGGGAATCCCAACTGCCATGATAACAGACGCAGGCCATACAGTTGTTAAGAAAGGCACGGTTACCTGCGCAGGGATAGGACCTGACCTTACAGAAAAAGTTGACAAAGTTGTTTCTGGGCTGAAGTTGGTGTGAATCAGTAGTCAGCTATCTTTATAGGAGAAGCTGCCTTAAAAAAATTATCTATTCTTTCTCTATTCTCTTCCCTTCTAAAGAATTGAAAAAAAGATTTTGGAAGTGTTCTTTCCAATTGGTACCACATCTCTTTAAGGTGTTCATCAATATACTGTTTAACTCCAAATGACTTCACGCTCTCAGGAAAGTAGGTATGACTGCCATTTTTATCTATAAAAACATGATTTAGCAGCAGCAAGTTATACTTCTTCCAATGATTCAGAAATATATTTGTGAAGTGTTCTGTCTCTGATAGAATCCCTCTCGCGTACACCTTGAAATTCAAGCTTTTAAAAAACCCTCCAAACTCAGGAGGGGGTGTGCCTAGTTCTAAATTAGAGTTTATTTTAACAAAGGTTACTTCTGCTCTCTCTTCTTTGGGTCTCAGGAAATAAGTTTTCTTCTGATTAAAAATCATACCTCTTGTGCCCTTAACTGGTTGTGAACCATAGGATAAATTAGGATCATAAATTTCATAGTCTAGAGCTATTGATTGATCTAAAGAATCATTTTGTGAAAAAAGAAATTTCCATAAATGTTGATCAAGGCTCATTGTATGTATATTTTCATCTATTACTGATTCAGAAAGGGGAGGAAAATAATACAATCCAGATTTTAATAAGGGTTCTTTTGATAACTTTGCTTTTAACTCATCCTTACCAGTGTAGGCTCCGGCTTCTAAAATTAGTTCCATGGAATATAGAAACTCTGATTAATTTTAAAACCTTGTGCCTCTAAACAACAAACTTTTTAAACCCCTCCACGCTTGTTTTTTTATCATATGGACACTGAAACTAGAATTATTAACGAAAGGAAGCAGAAGCTTGAAGAGCTGAGAAAGGCTGGTGTTAATCCTTATAGCTACAGGTATGAGAAGAATGCCATGGCTGCTGAGATTAAGCAGGTATATGAGAAGCTCAAACCGCAAGACAAGGATTCTATGAGGAACTCTGTGAGGGTTGCCGGCAGGATAATGACCAAGAGGATTATGGGCAAGGCCAGCTTTACCAACCTGCAGGACGAGTCTGGCCAGGTACAGCTCTATTTCAAGCAGGATGAGATAGGAAAGCCTGCTTATGACCTTTTCAAAAACCTGGATATTGGAGATATTATCGGTGCTGAGGGAAGTGTGTTCAAGACCAAGAGGGGAGAAGTCACAGTTAGTGTCAAGAAGTTCGAGTTCTTAACCAAGTCATTGAGACCCCTGCCTGAGAAGTTCCACGGCTTGAAGGACACAGAGCTAAGGTACAGGCAGAGATATGTTGACCTCATTGTTAATCCAGATGTCAAAAAGACCTTTATCACCCGCACAAAGATTATACAGGCAATGAGAGAGTTCCTGCATGGAGAGGGTTATATTGAAGTGGAAACCCCTACTCTCCAGCCGGTGTATGGCGGTGCCACTGCCAGGCCTTTTGTCACTCGCCACAATGCTCTTAACATGGATCTATACCTAAGAATATCTGACGAGATGTACCTAAAGAGGCTTATTGTGGGAGGCTTTGAAAAGGTGTTTGAGATATGCAAGGACTTTCGCAACGAGGGCATAGACACCTCTCATAATCCTGAATTCACCCAGATGGAAACCATGACTGCCTATGATGATTATGAGGACAGCATGAAGCGCACCGAGAGGATGTTTGAGTTTATTGCAAAAAAGGTCTTAGGCACCTCAGAGCTTGAGTTCAATGGCAAAAAGATTAGCCTCAAGGCTCCTTATAAGCGTGTAAAGATGGTTGATGCTGTCAAAGAGGCAACAGGAGTCGACTTCAGCAATCTCAAAGAAATGGATATTGAGAAGGCAAGAGAAGTGGCTAGAAACCACAAGGTTGATATAAATGATGACATGAGTGTTGGTTTTATCCTTGCTGAGCTCTGCTCAGAGCTCTACGAGCCAAAGGTTGGCCAACCAACTTTTATACTTGACTACCCAAGGGAGGTCAGTCCACTAGCAAAGCCTGTTAAGGACAACCCTGATTTTACAGAGAGGTTTGAGCTGCTCATTGCAGGCATGGAGTTCGGCAACATGTACTCTGAGCTCAATGACCCTGCTCTTCTCAGGGAGAACTGGGAGGGCCAGGAGGCAAGGCTCAGCCAGGGCGATGAGGAGGCTCAGAGAACAGATGAGGACTTTATTAAGGCCATGGAGTATGGAATGCCTCCTACCAGCGGGATTGGCATTGGGATTGACAGATTAGTAATGCTTTTAACTAACAACACATCTATAAGGGAGATTATCTTTTTCCCTACTTTGAGGCCAGAGCAAAAATGACTCCAGAAGAACTATATGAGGAGATAAAGAACAGGACTATTGTCGGATTAACAGAGAAGATTATTGTTAAGAGCAACTCTGAGAAAAAAGAGCTAATGGCCAGGATTGACACAGGAGCTACCAAAAGCAGCATTGACCTGTCTATTGCTTCTGAGGTTAAGCTCGGGCCGGTGATTGACTCAAAGCTTATCAAGAGCGCCCATGGCTCCAAGCTAAGACCCATTGTTGAAGTTGAGATAAAGATTCGCGACAGAACCCTGAAAGCCAAATTCACGCTTGCTGACAGGAACCACATGAAGTATCCTGTGCTTATCGGGCAAAACATTTTAAAGAGGGGCTTCCTTGTAGACCCTTGTAAAAAGGCTGATGTAAAAAAGGAGGCTGAGAAGAAAGAGAAAAAATGAACCTAAAAGCAGCTATTATCAGTCTTGGAAGTGAGAGCTCAAGGCGCACAGAAGAGGCCATGAAGAAGTACTTCTCACAGGTTGACGCCCTTGACATAAGGAGGACTGAAATAAACATGTCTGGCAAGGATGCAGAGATTCTCTACGAGGGAAAGCCAATCGGGATGTATGACTGTGTGTATGCCAAGGGCTCTTTTAGATATGCCCAGCTGTTAAAGGCCCTCACCTCTGTGCTTAGAAAGAAGTGCTACATGCCCATGTCAGCAGAGGCCTTTACAATTGCCCATGACAAGCTGCTCACACATCTAGAGCTCCAGAAGCACAACATTCCCATGCCAAGGACCTATGTGAGCTCTACTATTCCTGCTGCTAAGAAGATTCTTGAAAAGATGAACTACCCTGTTATCATGAAGTTCCCCCACGGCACAGGGGGCAAGGGGGTTATGTTTGCTGATTCTTATCCAAGTGCTTCATCTCTGCTTGATGCTCTTTCTGCTCTTAGGCAGCCATTCGTAATCCAGGAGTACATTGAGACGGGTGGAACAGATATCAGGGCTATTGTGGTTGGCAACAGGGTGGTTGCCAGCATGGAGAGGAAGGCAAGCTCAATGGAAGCAAGAGCCAACTTTCATTCAGGCGGTACAGGAGAGGCTATTGAGCTTGATACCATGACCAGGAAGCTGGCTGTTAGTGTTGCCAAGGCTATTGGTGCTGAGATATGCGCTGTTGATATTCTTAAGGGTGCAAAGGGGCCTCTGGTTATTGAAGCCAATATAAGCCCTGGTCTTCAGTTGATTATCAAGACAACCAAGATTGATGTTGCTGATGTTATAGCTAAGCACCTGTACCAGAGAACCTTTGATTTGAGGTCCAAGGGCAAGAAACTTGAGGAAACCGACATAATGAACGGTATTCATGACCACAAGACTGCTGACGGCAAGACCAAGGTTATCACCACTCTTGACTTCAGGGGCAACATGATACTCCTGCCAGAACTGGTTACCAAGGCTTCTGAGTTTGATGAAGAGGGCAACTATGAGATTACTGCCCAGCCTGATAAGATTATTATCAAGAAGGTGAAGATTTCTAAAGAAGAAGAG
>CBFDDS010000037.1:0-6804 GCA_965603625.1 Candidatus Woesearchaeota archaeon | reverse complement strand
AGCATCAAGCTCTTGAACTCGTCAAGTATGAGCTTGAATGCATAACTCAACTCAATATTGCTAATCTCAACCCCTTCTCCGCACACAGGGCAGTGGAAGAGGTTTTTACGAGTATCATAATTGGCGATTAATCCGCACTCCTCACAAACAGGAACCTCTGTTCTGTCGCTATCAAACCTCTCTTTAAGCAGCAGGCTTGCACCATGAGCAATAAAGGTATCCTTCTCCATCTCTCCGAGTCTGAGCCCTCCCTCTTTTGCTCTTCCCTCTGTTGGCTGCCTGGTGAGCAGCTGGATAGGGCCTCTTGCCCTGGAGTGAATCTTGTTGGCAACCATGTGCTTAAGCTTCAAGTAGTACATGTTGCCCACAAAGATTTTTGCCTTGTACTGCTCTCCGGTGATGCCATTATACATGGTCTCTGTGCCGTTCTCTCTAAAGCCCGTCTTGAGCAGCTCAAGCCTGAGGTCTGCCTCCTTCTCTCCCTGGAAGGTTGTCCCGTCAACATACCTGCCGCTAAGAGCTCCTGTCTTGCCTGAGAGCAGCTCTATCATGTGGCTAACAGTCATCCTGCTGGGAATACCGTGAGGACTGAAAATAATATCAGGCTTAATGCCTGAAGCAGTGAAAGGCACGTCTGCCTCTGGAATAATCAGGCTGATAACTCCCTTCTGCCCGTGCCTTGAGGTAAACTTATCGCCTATCTCAGGTATTCTCTGGTCTCTGAGCCTTACCTGGACCAGCTTGTTGCCCTCCTCGCTTTCAGTGAGCATAACAAAGTCAACCACTCCCCTCTCTCCGTGCTTAAGGGCATTGCTTGACTCTCTCCTGGAAGTGGTTGCAAGGTTGTACTCTTCAAGGCTGCTCAGGAACCTTGGAGGGCTGGTCTTGCCAATAATAACATCTCCTTCTGCAACAACACCCTCTGGATAGATAATGCCGTCATCCTCGAGGAATCTGTAATCATGCTCTGTCCTGTAGCCCTTAACCTCCTTGTCAGGAATGCTAATCTCGTCGCTAAGCCCGCCGGAGTATCTGAGCTCCTCTGAGATAACAGGCCTGTAGTAGGTGCTCCTGCCGAAGCCCCTGTCAATGCTTCCCCCATTGATAACAATAGCATCCTCCATGTTATAACCCTTGTAAGACATTATAGCAACCACAATGTTCTGTCCGCACGGATGCTTGTCCAGTCCAAGAATATCATGAGTGATAGTGCTCACAACAGGCTTCTGAGGATAGTGAAGCAGGTTAACATCCATATCCATTCTTGCATAGAAGTTGGCAACATAAAAACCTACTGCCTGCTTCTGGTTCTTTGCTCCCTGGGTAAGCCTCACTCCATGGTTATAGTTACCAAAAGGAACAATGCTGCTTGTTAATCCAAAGATATCAATAGGGCTAATATCCAGGTGGGTATCTCCTGGTGTGAGATTCTCCTCTCTTAATGAGACTGTTGCCCTCTCCTCTTCCAAGCTGTCAAGGTACTCAACAACTCCCTGCTTTACAAGGTCAGACCACTTGAGCTCATTCTTCTCAAGCTGTTCGATATGAGCATCTGTGAGTGCTGACTTGCCCTCCTTAACAACAATTAGCGGCCTCACACACCTGCCGCTTCCGGTCTCAACAAAGACCAGGTCTGCTTTCTCATTGTATAGGAAGCTGACATTAGGGGTTATCTTGTTTGAGCGTCGCTGGAATATGAGATTATCTACAAACTCCTTCCCATTACCAACCTTACCCATATATTTACTATTAACAAATACTTCGCTCATTTTGATTTACCCTTTTTCCTGCCTGCGCTAACCTTCTCAATTTCCAATCCGGCTTTCTGAAGCACAGGAAGGACCTCCGCTTCAGGGGTTGCGTGAGTAACGCTTGCCATTAATGCAAGGTTCTTTCTAAGACCAATATTAGTACCCTCAGGAGTCTCAGTGGTGCACAGCCTGCCCATGTGCGTGCTGTGCAGACTCCTGGCCGCAAAGTTCTCCTGTGAAGCAGATAATGGACTAACCACTCTCTGCAGGTGTGATAATGACTGCAGGAAGTTGAGCCTCTCAATTCTCTGGCTAACCCCCTTTCTTCCTCCAACCCAGTTTCCAGTTGCCATGCTTGAGTAAATCCTCTGGGTCAGGAGCTTCTCCCTGATAATAACTTTGATGCTGGGGAACTTGCCCCTCTTAACAATCCTCTGGAAATTATACAGCAGGTCACCGATTAATACTTTCAGATTCACTCTGAACAAGTCAGCCAGCAAGTCACCGCTCATCTTAAGGCGCTTGTTCATGTAGTGGTCCTTGTCATCACTTCCTTCTTCCCTGATGGTAAGAATCATCTTTTTGAGCATCTTGCTCAGGTTATGGGCCTTCCACACCCTGTTCTCTCTGTCAGTGCCAACATGGGGAAGCAGGTACTTGTCAAGGATTTCCTGCATCCTCTGAACCCTAATCTCCCTTGCCTGGGTAATCCCAATCTTTTTAGCAATAAAGTCAATAGCATCCTCTGTGTTCTTCAAGTCAACAAACTCATAGAGGTTGATAAGAACCTCAGCATCATCCTCAAGCCCAACAAACTTCATTATATCCTCATCCTTAACAACACCAAGAGCCTTGATAACAGCAATAACAGGAATACGCTTAACCCTGGTGAAGGTTAGGTAGAACAAGCCGTCCTTCAGTTTCTCAAACTGATGAGGAATCTTGTAAGAACCCTTTTCTGAGAAAAGCTTTCCCACGTACTCGCTCACACCAGTTTTCTGTCTCTCAACCATGAACCTATTGGAAGCAAGATCCTCAATGTTAACCACTGCCTTCTCAGTGCCATTAATAATAAAGTATCCCCCTGGGTCATCAGGGTCCTCGTTGTGTTTGATAAGCTCCTCTCTTGGTAATCCATTCAGGTGGCAGTACTTTGACTTGAGCATGATAGGAACATTAGCAATCTGGGTTGTAAAGCTCTCACGCTGAACACCATTGATATGAGCACTCACCTCAAGGAACATAGGAGCAGAATAAGAAAGCTTGCGAAGCCTGGCCTCCACAGGATAAATACCTCGCTTGGAGCCGTCAGCCTCGGTAATCTCGGGCTTGGTGACCCAGACATTGTCCAGGCGTATCTTGAACTCATCAATATTAGAAGGAATGATTGTAGGCTCGATCTCCTTGTTCTCCTCAATAATGACCTTGAGCTGGTTGTCAATGAAGTTATTAAAAGACTCAATATTAGCCTTAACAATGCTGTTCTCCTCAAAATACTTTTTGAGTAAGGTATAGGACTTCTTCATTTTTACTCCTTAACAACCCCCCTGTAAAAAGTAACCTCACCGGCAGTCCTGCTCATACGGGTGATCTTGATAACATCACCCTCCTTAGCATTAAGGTGAGCAATTGCGGGGTCTGAGACAAGAATCTTGGGCAGCTCTTTCATATTAATGTTATAAGACTTAAGCAGCTCCTTGATCTCCTTATCAGAGAGCTTTGAGTGCTCAGGAATCAGTTCATGTTTCAGCATGTGTTTTTTTGCGCTCATTCTTGAACCTTTAATCCTCAAATGGGCCGGACGAGACAATCAGAAAAACTAACGTCTTTCTGGGCGATAAACGCAGTTTCTCGTTTGAACTCGCGACCACACGATATCTTCATGATTTAAAAGTCGTGTGCTCTACCAGACTGAGCTACCGGCCCAAGTCTTGAGGACAACGCCCTGGCCGGGATTTGAACCCGGGTCGAAGCCTTACCACGACTCAAATCATTAGTGAATAATGATTATAAGTACTCGACAGGGCTTCATGATAGGCCAGACTACACCACCAGGGCACTTCGTGCCCTGCTGAGCATCGAACAAAAAAAGTTCAATACACCACCAGGGTCTTCTGTGTCTGAAATCATGAAGCGGGTTAAAGAGCAGTGGCTCATAAATGCTTTTGTATTACTTATCTAGAACCCTCCTGCCCGCAAAAAAATTTTGTCCTCCGTCATGTTATGCCTTTTGGTACGATATTATTATAACTATCAGTGATTATTTATTACCAATAACCCTTCAAAGAGTGGTGAACCCTTTATAAACCTTACCCTTTTTGTGCTTATTTTAAGGCGGATACGTAAATTTTATAAACCCTCCATAACTTGCTCTGATAAAATGCAAGTCAAAGTCCACGAGAATACCAAGAAAAGAATGGTCTTTGAGCTCGCAGGAGCAGACCATACCTTCTGTAATGCACTAAAAAAAGAATTGTGGAACGACAGCACTGTAAGAGCCGCCGCCTACAAGGTGGACCACCCTCTCATCGGTGTTCCCAGATTCATAGTTGAGACCAATGGCCAGAAAGACGCCAAGGCTGTGCTAAAAGCAGCTGCTGCCAGGCTGAAGAAGCACAACAAGGAGTTCCTGACCTTGTTCAAGAAGGCAAAATAAGAGATAAATAAAAAACTATTAAAACAATTTCTCATTTCTTCTTTTTAATGGAGATAGACAGCACAAACAAAAAATTTCTTTTGCAGCTCGCAAGAGAATCAATAAAGACTTATTTCGAGGGCAGGAAGCCCAGCATGGAGAATGTAAAGCATCTCAATGAGAAGAGAGGGGTGTTTGTCACTCTGCACAAAGACGGAGAGCTCAGGGGATGCATAGGCTTTCCAATGCCTGTTTATTCTCTCAACACAGCAGTTGTTGAGGGTGCGCGAAGCGCTGCCTTTAATGACCCAAGATTCCCGCCAGTCACAGAGGACGAACTCGACAAGATAGAGATTGAAATCTCAGTGCTAACAGTTCCCGAGGATGTCAAGGTGAGCCATGCCAATGAATACCTGGACAAGATAAAAATCGGCGAGGACGGCTTAATAATCCAAGGAGCCTTTGGCTCAGGCCTGCTGCTGCCTCAAGTAGCCACTGAGAACGGCTTTAATGTCCCTAAATTCCTGAACTGCCTGTGCCAGAAAGCAGGCATGGGTTTTAACTGCTGGAAAGATATGGAGAATAAGATTTCTAAGTTCCAGGCAATTGTCTTTAATGAGAAAGGGATGAAATAATTTTTACAAATTATTTACCAAACCGTCTCGGCCTGTTAGCATAATTCTCAAGGCAGGCCATGAAATCCTCCTTTGTAAGTTCAGGCCAGTACTTGTCCTTTAGAAATATTATCTCGCTGTAGATTCCCTGCCATGGAAACAAGCCGCTGAGCCTCTCCTCGCTCGTCCTAATGATTAAGTCCGGCTCGCTCTGCACGAATAAGTGCTTCTCAAAAACATCAGGAGTTATATCATCAGGCTCTAGCTTGCCATCCTTAACCTCTTTGGCAATCTTTTTTGCAGCCTCTGTGATTTCCCATCTGCCGCCATAGCCAACCAGAACATTCAGCCTGTAATCTGTATAATCCTTGGTAACTTCCATTACCTTGTTAATCTTCTCCATTAGCTTAGGAGGGAACTTTTCAAAATTGCCAATGAACCTAATCCTGACCTTATCCTTTTCTTTCTTTTTCTTGAATTCCTTTAAGAACTTGTCGCATATCTCTCCAAAAAGGGTTAGCAGGAAATCAACTTCTTCTTTTCCTCTCTCAAGATTCTCAGTGCTCATCCCCCAGAAAGAAACCTCTTTAACACCAGCTTCCTTGCACCACTCAAGCATCTTTTCAAAGATTTTCTCCCCTTCTTTATGCCCATACCAATCAGGCTTTCCTTTTTTCCTTGCATATCTTCTGTTTCCATCAGGAATAATAGCTATGTGTCTAGGAATGTTTTTGTCATGAGAAGGTTTATGTTTCTCACTCAAAAAATCTCTAGATTTTTTGTTGTCACTCATAATCTATTTTGAGAAAGATTAAACTTTATAAAAGTTGTGAAAGAAGAAGCATAAGATATTATAGTATTATATCGTCTCTTTGCACTGGTCGCAAACCTTTGAGCCGTCGCTTGCCTCAACTAGCTGGGGGGTATAGTTACCGCACACAGCACATATCCCTTCGTTCTCGTCACCGCCAAACACAGGCTTTCTGGATTCCTCTCTCAGCTCAAACTTCTCAACAATTATCTCAAAGAGCTGGGGCTCAATCTTAAGAATGTCCTTGATAGTCAGGAAGCCAACAAACTTTCCTTTGTCAAGCACAGGCAGGTGCCTGACATTGTGGTCTCTCATAATCTTAAGAGCATCATAGATGTCCTTGTCAGCAGTCGTGGTCAGGATTTCCTTCTCCATGATTTTCTTTGCAAGAGTCTTTGAAGGGTCAAGCAGCTTGGCCATGGCTCTTCTCACCATGTCCTGCTCTGTGATAATCCCGACAACCTTGCCCTTTTTTTCTACAAGAAGACTTCCGACATGCCTTTCGGTCATTATCTCGGCGCATTTTTTCAGAGTGATCTCTTCGCTAACAGTAACCGGCTTCTTGGTCATTGCGTCTCCTACTTTGTAGCCTGTTTTCATGCTTGGAAGGAGAAATCTTATTTAATTTAAAAAGTTAGTGTAAAAGAAGTTTCAGTCAAGCGCTACTCGGCACCCCGGATGGGGCAACCCCCGCCTCAACAAAAACTACGTTTTTGTGTCCCAAAAATCTTCGATTTTTGAGGACGCCAACGCCAGGCAACATTTGCATTTGCAAATTGTTGCGATGTCGGCGGTTGACGCGCTTGACTCTCAATAGTTAAGCAATATCTCAACATCCTTTCCAAAGATACTCTTCAAGTCCTCGAAGATTGGCTCTTTGATAAACACTCTCTCAGGCATCTCTACTCCTGTGATTGCCTTCTCGTATTCTTCCAGAGAACTTGCCTTGATATTCTTCAGCGAGCCCTCGGGTGTGATGTCTGCTTTTGAGAT
>CBFDDS010000036.1:0-6913 GCA_965603625.1 Candidatus Woesearchaeota archaeon | reverse complement strand
CATAGAAGTCTTCTTGTATTGGTTCTACGTTATTTGCGTCGTTAAATAAATCAAATCTTGTGGTTCTTACACCCGCAATCTCAATAGGAATCTCTTTTACAACACCAGCCACACAGATCTTGCTTCCAGGATTAGTTCTTTTATCACTCATAGGGCTGACCAAATCACTCTTTAAGAAAACATTAAGCCTCTTAGGCTGTTCCCCCCCTGCCAAATCCTCGGGAGCTTCTTCTAAAACAATTTTTTGAGCATCCACAAGCTCTTTTGAGATAAGCCTGAACTTTCCTCTTCTCCCGCAGCTACACCGGGTGGGTTCCTTAAACCTAGTATCGATCTGAAGCACAGTTATGATGTTCCCGCAACTGGGGCACTCAAACCTTGCGCTTGTCACCTGGGGTCTCACGTCGCTCTTTTGCCTTACAAGACCCTGTATCTCTACCAGTTTGCCAATCTGGGTGCTTCGAATGTTTCTTATCTGAATTTTTTGAGAAACAGGAAGATTAAAGAAGCGGATTTTGAAGTTCTTGGTATCTCCTTCTATATCAAAACCATCAATTGCGAGCTCTGCTGCTTTTATTATCTCCTCTGGTTTTTCGAGCAGCAACTCTGCCAGCTCAAGGTTGAATTTCGAGAGGGTAGTAAAGTCTATCTTGATAAACTTCTCTCCCTTACTTATCTGCCTTACAAGGTCTTTGTAGTATTCTGACTCAAAAAACTTATGAAACAGGTTTACTTGTTCTGAAACATCCACCAAAACCACCTATGAATACTAAAAATTATTGAATTTAAATGAAAACATACAAAACATTTAAGACAAAAATAAAACAATGAAATAATTTATTTAACTGCTTTAAGGGTTTCCACCAGTTTGTCCAGGGCTGCATGCACCTCTTCCTCTGATTTTGTTCCTGTGCACACCACCTTTCCATTGCTGAACAGCAGGAAGGTTGCCTTTGCTTCCATTAGCTTATATACAAGCCCTGGGAACTGCTCGGGCTCATACTCTGTGTTGTCAAGCTTCATTGCAAGAACATTAAGGTTGAGGTCCATACCAATATTTCCGCTAGCAACAATGTTCTGAATGTTAACCTTCGGAGTTATGGTAATCTTTATCCCTATCTTTTTCAGGCTCTCGATAATCCTATCAATACTCTCGTGAACCTTGTCCATGCTTCTTGCTCCTGTGCACACCACTTTTCCAGAGCTAAAGATAAGGGCTGATGTTTTTGGATCCTTTATCCTTATAACCAGTCCAGGGAACTGCTCTGGGTTATATTCTGTGTTACTGAGAGTAGCAGCCATCTTTTCCAGAGGGATATCATGCTCCAAGCTGGTGGATACAACAATGTTTACCACCCTAATATCTCTTGGCCCTGCTTCTGCATATTTCTCAACACTTCTTTTTACAGGGGCAGGGAGGACCGGTTTTTTCTTTCTTACAACTTTCCTTTTTACAGGTTTCCTCACCGGCTTCTTGGCCTTGACTTTTCTGAGCTTCTTTTTTTTCACTGCCTTCTTTTTAGTTGCTCTCTTTTTTACAGCCTTTTTTTTCACTGCTTTTTTCTTGACTGCCTTCTTCTTTGCAACTTTCTTTTTCACTGCCTTTTTCTTTGGCTTAGAACCCCGCTTAGGTTTTTTCCCTATCTTTGTCTTCTTTTTCTTTGCTGTTTTCTTCTTTTTCTTCACCATAAAAATCCTCCTCCTCTTCTTTTCAGTCGAGAGCTTTATAAAGCCTTTATAAAGGGGAAAAAGCAGGGCATTTATAAATGCTTTTATCTTTGGAAATAAGTTTAACAAAGGTTATTTTGAAAAACATAGGCCCCCAGGCTTTCCTATGGAAATTAGCTTTTCCAGGCTTAAAAACCGTTAAAACACAATAATTAGCCCTTCTGTATACCTTTTACCCCCCATGATTTCCTATGGAGAAAGGCGTATTTTGGCTTTTTTTCTGATGGGAGAGAGAGAAAGAATTAGAAAAGTATAAAAGTGCTCTTGAATAAACTCCTGTTATGAAGATTGATGTTGTTGTTCCGAAGAATAATGGGGCAGAGTTACTAGCTATGGCTATAAAACTTGGCTTTAAGGAAATAATTTTTCTCTATAATCAGGTAAAAGAAAAACCAACCAACCCAAACTCAGATGAAATCAAGGTTTATACTGCTGGCTTGATTAATAATATGAATGACTTGGATAAGGCAAGGAGGAATTATGATTTTGTTTTTGCTCCTGCTAACAGAGCCTTTTTTGAAAATAAGCATATTAAATACCTTATCAATGCTGAAGCTGATTCCAGAGATGAGCTTCTCTACCAAAAAAGAGCAGGGCTGGATGATATCATGTGCCGGGTTGCCAAGGAGAAGAACAAAGTTGTTGTTTTCAACACCAGCCTGCTAGCACAGGATAAGAACAAGGATAAGAATAGGAATAATATGAATATATTTGGAAGAATGCAGCAGAATGCAAGGCTATGCAGAAAGTATAGAGTAGAAACCCTTATTGTTACGTTTGCTTCTACTCCCTTTGAGATGAGGACGCCCAAGGACTTAGACGGATTTGCAAGGGCTCTAAAACTGCTTTGAACTAGGTTTCTCGCGATTTTTTGAAAAATATTAGAAAAATATATATAACAACAAAGCAAAGAGTAGGTAAAAGCTTTTAAAAAAACAAAGAGGGTGTGTGAATGATGTTTAACAAGAAAATTCTCTTTATATTAATCTTATTGATAGTGTTTGGAATGGGTGTTGGTTTTGTTAGCAGCACCCCACAATGTGATTGTGAGACCGACGGCGATTGTTCTGGTGACACCTGTGTTGATGGAGGAGAAGGATGTACCCCATATATTGATATGGATGTGGCTTATATGGGTCTTTGTATGACAGCCTGTGGTGATATTGGGGGGCAATGTAAGGGCACGTGCGCTGGAGATGAAACCCCTGTAGGTTATACTGACTGTTATCCTATAACTTGTTGTGTGGCTTCTTCTTCCACTTGTACAGGCACACCCTATGCTGGCTGTGGAAGTTGTACTTCTGACTCTGGTGATGGAGGCAAGTGTGGTACTTGTTGCTCTAAATCAACCTCCTATACCTGGGATTATGATTGTAGGCTTTTCGGTGTTTGTGAGGCTAGAGGGGGATATCAAACAGATGATTTTGATTGTAATGGTGGAAATGGGTGTAACTCTCCCCAAATTTGTTGTGCTGAATACACTAATCCAACAACAATATATTCGCAAAGGGCTTGCTCTTCTTATTCTCCTGGCACTGCTGCCTGCAACACTTGCTGCGGAGGTGCACCAGGGAGTGGGTGTGCTGGTAATGACCCGCAATTTTCCCATATGTGCACAGGAGATGACCAAGATGCTATGGCCAAGGATTTAGTTGTTGCTTGTAGCACTCCTGATGGTAGTGCTCCTAAGTGCCAGTACGTTTGTGATGCTGGTTTTATATATAACACTGGTAATGATGCCTGTGAAGGTTCTGGTGGATGCATGGGCTCTATCCCTGCTTTTGCATCTGGATGTCAAGGAGATTTCAATAATGTTCCTACTGGTGTTGATAACCAAACCAAACTTGTGAATCAAGGGGATTGCAGTGACCCGCAAGATGCTGTTTGGTGTGAGATAGAATGCAAGCCTGGATATCAGGTGAATCCTGCTGGTGATGCTTGTGAACGTAGTGGACCAGACCCAAGACCGCCTGGTGTGCCTTGGTGTCATAAGGCAGAGACCGAAGCTGATTGTCAAAAACTAAATACCCAGTTTGCAAAAGAGGTTGATGGCATCGGCACTTTATGTAAATGGTGCCCTAAGCCCAACAATGAGGCTCCAGGAAGAGGATATCTTTACAGTTTTTATCGCACAGGGGGTGCTAGAACTGAGGGAAGAACCCATGCTTGTGTTGATACAATGAATGACCCTCTTAACTGCGGAGGGTGCGGATTTATTGAGAGTGGCAATGATATTATTTCTTCTAACAATCAAGGCTTTTGTGACTGGAGAACTCCTTACTGTGTTGCAGGGAGATGTAAAAATATGGCTGATGCCTTGGCTTCCTGTACAAATGAAGTCTATACTATCCAGGCTGGCACACGTACAAACCAACTCCTTGTTCCTGAAGGGGACTCTTACTTTGAATTCCTTGACCCATTATATAATCAAGATGGTAGTGAGCGTGCAGACGGCCCTGGTGGAGGGACTTTTATAGGCAGAAGGAACAGACTAGCCAGCGCTCTTGCCTGCGCACAAGAAGTTAAGATAACAGAATACACCAGCGAGGGGCGGTTTAGTCTCTACACCCAATGGCCTGTGCCTGCAGGTAATCCTGCCACTGGAACAAGAGACTTGATAATAGATAGTAACAATCTCTTGGGGCAAATACAAAGGCCTGATCAAGTTATTGGTGGTTTTTCTCTTGATGATTTATTAAATGTAAGAGGGCTTAACTCCTTTTATTCATATTATGGAGTGCATGGATGGAGGCCGGTTTCAAAACCATATATTTTACGGCTAACCCCAAACACCTCTAATTCTCTTGATAACACGACCTATGGCCGTGTTAGAATAGAAACAACAAGCGGTGAATGCATTCCAGGAATGTTCAGGTCTGTTAGTCCTAATGCCGAGGGCAAATGGGGTTCAGAGTATTGCGGAGCAGACGGCACCTGGGGACCTTATACCCCCTTTGGACGGGAGATAGAACCAATCTTCACCCTTCAACAGATTAATAGTGACCCTGATATTTGCACGCAAGTGGGTGGAACTGACTTTAATGAAAGACTTGGGTGCTGTGGTGATGCCAAGTGCAAGGAGAATAGCGGATATGCCTGTCATGTCCAAGGCATTTGTGATGGTACCAACTGGCACGATGCAAGAGACACAAATACATATGGAGAGATCTTTAGCTCTGGTTTGTGCGAGCCAGAGGAATTGGACTATCTTATTGCTAATGTTGAAGGCGAGTTTGCAAAGTGTGTTGACTATGAACTAGATCTATTTAACAGATATGCCCGGGCTCATAGGGAGTGCATTCCTAACTATGCTGTGAATTATACAGATATATTTTGGGGTTGGGATGGCTTTGATGGTCCTAATGAGGATGAAAGACGTGCTATTGATGTTGGCCTTGCAGGAGGAACAATATATATCTGCGGAGCAGGAATGTATGGTGTGAGTGGTCATAGAGGGTTGGTAGAAGCTCATGGTAACCATTGTGTGGGACACCCCACATACGCAAGATATTTAGAAAACGCAGAAGCCTGGGGTGGCATAACCTATGTTTGTGATATCCACCACTTAGATGATGCTTTTGCCTACGCAGCCCTTCTAGACGCAGAACAATCAGCCTTCCATGCAGAGGACAGTGTTGTTCCTTATGAATATTGTCCTGCTTCTATTGACAGATGGTTAGAAGATGAGCCAGGATATCCTAAGCGGGAATATGTAGCAATGGTTCCCTGCCCAGGAAAAATAACCATTAGTGAAAACATAGACCTTAAACATACCTTTATTAAGGGCGGGGTAAGAAGCTGGAGTATAAGTGTGGGTGGCACCCAGACCCGTCCAACAGTATCGGAGTGTGCAGCACAAAGATATGAAGGCGAGTTCTTGCCAACTTATAAATTAGAAAGAACCATGTACTATCCAAGCAATGGAAGTGTGATGGGCAGTGTTGCTAATCACAGCTATCTGTGTTATCGTAATGCACAAAGAACAACTGACACCAAGGCAGACATTGCTGTTTGCTGTGGCTCTGACGGCTGTGCTAATATTCCAGGGGCCTTGGGCAATAGGGGTGTGTCTGCAGGCATGTCTGTAGAAACCCCCGACGGAAGAAGAATTTACTGCTTGAACAATGGCAGTTGGAGCATGGACCTGGATTTCAACTACACCCAAGATATTTGTCAGCAGGCTTATCTCTTCCCTACTGGCAACTACTGCTGTGCAGAAGGTGATGATACAAGCACATGGATTAATGAGTCTTATAATGACCTTGGAGGACCAGGCGCTTGCTTTAAAGGGACCAGACAGCTTAATGAGGATTTATTGACATATAATAATGTCCAGTATAACGATGTGGTTGTGTTTAATGGAACCTTCAGAGGGTGTGGATTCAACAACTCCTTGTTCCATCTCAGCCCTGAGTTTGAGGCAGGACCCAACAGGTGCGTACCAGATACCAATGGAAGCCTGGGCCCTGTCTGCTTGCAGACTATAGAAGACTGGCCTAACCCAGGAGCCAATTTCACTGCTCTGAGTCCTTTCAGAACCAACCAGTCTGTGATAAGAGCAGCAGACCAGTGTACTATCCTTCCAATCTCAAGCGGAGTTTACTGTAGCTTTAACAACACCTGGGAGTTAACTAATGGACTGAATCTATCTCATAAGTGTATTGTTCCAGACGACTTATTAGCATACATGAGAGCACAAGCTGGCGGTGAGAACCTGACTGGAGAATGGTGCTGTGAACCCGACCAGTGTTGGGACCCTCTCGACAGCGGTGGCCGATGCATTGAGGAACAACTGGATCCTAGCTTATACTATCTGCTCAATGAATCTGCTGCTTACAAGTGTTTGCAAGGAGCATGGATTAATGTGCGTGCTACTGGGACGAGAACACCAGACGGTTGCTTTGCAGGAATCTGCCCACAGGATTCCCAGTGTTTCTATAACCCTGCAGGAGATCCAGCTGATAATAACAATGTGAGTGAAGGAGCTAATCCGCAGTGTATCGATGATGGTCAATATATAGGAGATGTTGTGTGCGAGGCAGGCAACTGGACTACAAGAACCAGGAAATTAGCCGGTGTCCTGGCAGGCCTGGTTGACTTTGCTACTGATGACTTTGTCATGATGTGCGGCCCGCCAGAAAAAGTGCTTAACTATGAGCCGCGCCCCTGGTTCACTAATAACTTC
>CBFDDS010000035.1:0-6952 GCA_965603625.1 Candidatus Woesearchaeota archaeon | reverse complement strand
TGCCAGGCAAGTCAAAGTATCACCCTGCTGGCTCAGAAACCTTTGTGAGTATCCCTAATTTTAGAACCAAGACTATTAAGGGGCAGAGAGAACAGCCAGACACACAATTATTTGCTTCTCTATGCTACCCCTATATGACCCACTTTGCTAATTTGGTGTGTGTTGACCTTAACCTGGTAGGTCCTAACCTTAGAGAACAGGTTTGTCATCAAGAGGACTTTAATTTAGAAGACCAGGGAGCTCCAGTTGCTATAACTCTTATTGAGGTTGAGAACCAGCCTGCTGGTGCGGGCCCTGATGGAAATCCAGCCATAAGGCCTGTCTTCACTGTACATGTTAAGAACAGGGGCTCTGGCCATGTGCTTAGCCCTGCCTATAATGCTGTTGAGTTGGACCGGGTTTGCTCTTTTGATGACCTTAACAGAGATGATTTCAACACAATTGAGGTGACTGCTCTTCTTTCTAACTCAAGATATATGGAGTGTAATCCAAACCCTATAAAACTCTTTGGAGGAGAAGGCTTTACCAGGTGTCAGGTAAGAGACCCTGACCTCATCCTCGGGCACCAGAATTATCAGACCATTCTCCAGGTAAACCTGTCCTATGTCTATTTAACCTCTGTTTCAAAGGATATTGAGATTAAGAGAATCAATCCTTATGGTGGACCAAGAGAGGCTCCAGAAACCTGCCCCTCTCCTTGGATAGAGCACCAAGGGAAATGCATAGAAAAATGCACCTATTGTGCCAAGTATAATCCTACTGATGGCAGATGCCAGCCCTCAGCTGGAGGATACCCTCATATTGAATTTAATGCAGGCTGGGCCTGCCAGTGTACAGGCGATGAGTGCAGGAAGAAGCGCACAAAAGAAGAATGCCTGCTTTTGGCTGGTTACTGTCCTGGAGCAAACTACTGCTGCATAAAGGATTGTAGCTCATCAGAGGTATTAATAGGCGATAAGTGTTATGACAAGTGCTCAGAGTGTGACAGGGACGGAGAAGAGGAGGAGTGTGCCTGCGGAGATGATGTAGTAGGATATGTTGTTGTGGCTGAAGGCTCTTATTGCTGCCCTGACACCAAGCAGGGTCACTCAAGCTATGATTCCTGTGACATGGATTGTAATCCAGACGATTATGAGGAAACTTTGTCCTGAGGAAAAGCTTTATATACTCTTAATAACAAAGGAGACTTAAAGATGCACGAGTATAAGAAAAAAAGAGGTTTATTGATATCCTTAGTTTTCCTGCTTCTGGCTCTGCTTGTTCTAAGTTCCTGTAGCAGGATTCCTGGAAGAAGAGACCCTTCCCAGCAGTTCGGCAATTTTGAGGATAATAAATATTACCAGGGCTTTCATGGGGTAGAAATGGCCTTTGTGCCAGGCATGCCTCCTAGCAGAATATATTATTATGGGGACACCTATGACAACACCTTTGATGTGAATGTAGAGGTGGGTAATGTTGGCTCTTCTTGGGCAAGAGGAGGAATCTTTTTATCAGGCTTTGACCCCACCATGATGGAGTTTATTGGCATTAACCCTGGCAGAACCAGTGGCAGGGCGTGTATAATTGATATTGGCAATATTGGCTTTGGAGAGTTCGGAGGCACTATGAGATGCGAGAACTTCTTCTTAGGTGCTGGAAGCCAGGGAACCTTTGAGATAGGATTTAGGAATCTTTTTGGCTCTAGTGGCCCTTATGCAGGCACCTTTGATATTAGCAGACTGTTTGGCGGAATTGATGCCTGGTACAGGCATTCCAGCGGGCAGGACCGGCTTAGTATTGGCTTTAACAACCCTGGCATTGACATAGAGTATGCTAATCATGGCAGGCTTTTGATTGCCTTGTTACAGGGCATTGACTTCTCAAGGAGCTTTGGCATAGAATACCTGCTTGCAGGAGATACCTATGAGTTCCCTGGAGGGGAGATTGGTTTTGTCAACTTTGACGGTAATATCGTGAACTGGCCACCTGGTCTTGACCAGACCTATCAGACCTTTATGGTCACTAACTGCTACTTATATGCTACTTATGCAGCGCCTGTGGTGTGCATTGACCCTGCGCCCTTTTCTCAGAGCAGGAAGGTGTGTAGACCCAAGCCTTTCACAGGCACCAAAGGACAGGGAGCGCCTGTAGCAGTTACTTATATTGAGCAGGAGAACACACCTCGGCAGGCAATCTTCACTATCCATGTAAAGAATGTTGGCGGGGGCCAGGTGTATGATCCTGGCAGGCTTGAGATGTGTAGCCCTTATTTCCCTGCAATGGTATCTAATGATGATTTGAATGTTGTGTATGTGGGGGATGTCCGGGTTTCAGGAGACCTGCAGAGACTTGACTGCACCCCTAATGATTTTGTGAGGCTTAACCCGCAGACAGGAGAAGGAATAATTACCTGTGCTTATAATATCCCCTTCTCTGGTTTAAAGTCTGCTTATCAAACACCCATTGTAGTAGAGCTGTGGTACGGATACTCAAAGACAATAGAGAGGAGGGTTTTGATAAAAAGAGCAATATAGATAATAATATAAATAATAAAAACAATAACTGAAACTTAAAATATAACATAATAAACTGATAAAATACTAAAGATTAAGGCAAATAAGGATAAAAAATATAAAATAATAAAATAAGAAGGTATTGGAGGTTGATTAGAATGAAGAAAATTAGCAGATTAATTGTTTTCCTGGTTGCAATAACAGCCTTGTTTTTAGTTACAAGCTGTGCAGACCAACAACAGCCAGTCAATCTTGCCCAAGCATATGTTGGCGGGACAGTGGGTTTAAGCACCTATCTGATTGAGGGAATGCCACCGCCGATGATTCATGATTCAGGCACCTTCCCCTTTGCTGTGGGTATAGCTATTGAGAATCAGGGCGAATCTGATGTTGGTCCTGGCACTGACAATCCCTTTGTGATGGCCAGGTTAGAAGGCATTAACCCAGAGCAGTTCGGGGTCCTAGATGACGATATAATGCAGGTTATGTCTGCCCCTTTAATGGGGGCAAGAAGGAATTTTGACGGCACCATCTTCCCAGGCGAGATAACAACAGTCTCATTTGAAGGTCTTAATTATGAGCCGGACATCCATGGCAACACCCAGTTCACAATTAGAGCTGATCTTTGCTATGATTATGAGACCTATGCAACAGCAACCATCTGCATAAAGGATGATGTGCTTGAGAATATTCAGGACACCAGCATCTGCAGTTTGACAGGAGAGAAGTTTCCTCAGAATAGTGGAGGGCCCCTGCACATTACTAGTGCTGTCGAGAATCCAATGGCAGAGAACAAGGTACAGGTCAACTTTGTTATTGAGCATGTTGGCATTGGAGAGTTCTTTGGCAGACCTGTGAATGCTGATGACCTTAGCGAGCCATGTGATTTCAGTGTGAGAAACTTTAACAAATACTATGTTGATGTGGAGGTTGAGCCTCTCAGTGATTCAGGCATGACTGTTAGCTGTTCAAGGTTTGGCGGAAGCAATACTGGCAGGATAAAGCTTTACCAGGGAGCTCCAACAACTGTAAGCTGTACTATTAGGAGAGACAGGGCAAGCGTTGGAAGAATCTACCAAGACTTGCTTAACATCAGACTTAAGTACAGGTACGGCCAGTTCATTGAGACCCCAATCATCATCCAGGACGTGACCAATTAAAATTATTTATTATTTGATTATTATTTTTTAATTTTAATCTTATCCTTTATTTTCAGGAATTTTCAGGAGGTTTTTTATGCTTAAGAAATCCTTTTTTTCAGCTGTGCTAATCATCATTCTATCTCTGAGTTTATCTGGTTTGTGTGCCTGCTCTCCTCCTAGAGGGCCAGTCCCTGTCGAGATAGGGGGATTTGTAGGAGGAATTACTGGCTTGGGTGTCACTATACTTGATGGTGCTCCGCCTCCCATAATCCAGGACGCAGGGCTCACTCCCTTCTCTTTTGTAATCGCGCTAGAAAATGCTGGCGAATCTGATGTTGGTCCTGGCACTGACAACCCTCTTGTGCTGGCAAGGCTGGCTGGTGTAATGCATAAGAACTTTGGATTAACAGAAGAAGAAGCTATCAAGACTCTTGATTCCAGGCTTGCCTCTGCTAAGAGGAATTTTGATGGCACCACCCTGCCAGGTGAGATAAACTATATCTCATTTGAAGGCCTTACTTATGGGCCAAGGGTGTATGAGAGCCTTGCACTCACTATAAGAGCAGAAGTGTGCTATGATTATGAGACCCTTGCCACCACAAAGATATGCATGAAAAGGGATGTTCTTGAGGCTTGGGAGGATGTTAGCATATGCACTCTAAGGGGCCCTAAGCCTGTTGGTAACAGCGGCGCTCCGATACATGTCACGAGCGTGGAGGAGACTCCTGTTAATAATGAGACTGTACAGATTAACTTTGTGATAGAGCACCTCGGCAATGGCCTCTTCTTTTACAGGAATGAGCTTGAGACCTTGTTTGATGCCTGTGTATTCAGTGACTTAAACCCAGACATATACAAGATAGAGGTCTTTGTTGAACCTATTGAAACTGATTTGTATGAGGTCAAATGTTCGCGCCTTGACCAGCAGCTCCCTGACGGTGGGGCTTATGGTGTTGTAAGGAGCTACAGGGGCGCCCCCCTCACTGTTACTTGTTTCTTAAAACGCACCAGACCCATTAATGTGAGGGTTTATGAGGACTTGGTTAATATAAGGCTTAGATACAGATACGGCGAATTCATAGAGGTCCCTATTCTTATACAGGGCCACCCATAAAACCAGGTTCTTTTATCACTTCTTCGTGGTTAACAACCGAAATATTTATAAACAAAATGTCTTTACTTTCTGGTAACAATTATCTTATTTTAATGGAGGAGAAGAGCAAAATGAACAAAAAAATACTCTTGCTCGGCTTAGTGGTTCTAGGCATAGTGATGTGTACTAGCATGGTTTCTGCATATACATACTCTGGGTATGGCGGTTACGGTGGTTACGGTGGCTATGGTGGCTATGGCAATAACTATGGATATGGCGCATATCCAGTAAATCCATCCCTAGGAGGCAGATACTACCCCTACAATGCAGGGCCTGTTAGGATTGGAGGCTTTTACGGGCAGAACAGCTTTAACATAATCGGCCTAAGACCGGGTGTGTACACAGGGCCAGTTTGGGATACAGGCCTGAGACAGCAGTATTCCAACCAGTACTATGCAAGACCTGCTAGGACTGGAGGCAGGTACTTTGGATACAGACCATATGTTAGTGGCTTGTATTCTGGCGCTCCTGGAAGCTTTGTGTTTAGAGACCCAGGCACCAACTATGGGAATGCCAACTACTTGTACCATGGTACTATGTAGAATGTAAAAACTCTTTTTTTGTAAAACCTTATTTTAAAGTTAAAGAAAATGAATAATCAGAGATTAAGCCAAAACCTTGTTCTGACAATTCTTCTCGTATTCATAGGGACCTTTATGGCTCTAAAGCTCTTAGCAGGTTCTTATTCTTATCCAATGAACACACAGGCATCTTCCTATAACCGGCCATCATATGCTACTCAATATAATTATAGGTATAACTATGGGTATGGGCCCCTGTCTTATTCTCAGAACAATCCCTTGAGAATGTCAGGAGCAGCCAACTATGTTGGTGGCTATGGCTCTGTTGGCTGGAATCCATTCCTGATGCCAAGCTCACCAGACACCCAAGGCAGGACAACCTATAATAGCCATATGTACATACGCAATAAGCTTGACTATGTATATTATACAAATCCCCAGCTTCTACAGCCAAGAAGAATGGATAATCATCAGAGATATGTAAGGGGCTTGTGGCCTGAGAGAGGAGGATATTATTACTAATTTCATATTTCTTAACTATTTATAAGAACAAACTTGCTCAGCAAAGCCTCAAGCTGTATGAACTCGTCACTACCTTCAACCATTCTGAACTCTGCTTCTCCGCACTCCTTGACCATCTCAAGCTTTTTCTTGCTGTCAACACCTTCAAGCCTCCACACTTCCTGCTGTATCTGCTTTATAGCATCAAGCCCTGCCAGGCCGTGATTTAGCATTGTGTCCAGTAGCTTGTTTTTTGCACCTGGAAAATCGCCTTTTACACATTTCTCAAGCACTTCTTTTATCTCTTTTGGCTGTGCAGCACTCGCAACGCTGTAGATTAAGTCCTCTGATATCTTGTTCTTGATAGCAGCACTGCTCTGCATAATATTCTCAAGCCTTCTGCAGTCGCCATTGCTAATCCCATGCAGAGCTTCTTTTGCTTTTGAGTCAATTGTTAGGTGCTCTGTCTTTGCTATTTTATCAATAATCCTGAAGATATCCTCTTTTGGAAGGGGCTTGAATCTGAAAACAGTGCACCTTGACTGGATGGGGTCAATTATTTTAGAGGAATAATTGCATGAGAGCACGAACCTGCAGGTCTGGGTGTAGTTTTCCATAGTTCTCCTAAGTGCCTGCTGGGCATCCTTGGTAAGAGCATCGCACTCATCAAGATAGATGATTTTAAAGGGAACATCCCCTATAGCCCTTGTCCTTGCGAAATCCTTTACCTTCACCCTTACAACATCTATCCCCCTCTCATCAGATGCATTTAATTCTAAGAAGTTGTTATGCCAGCTCTCTCCAAAAAGCTTCTTGGCAATAACCAGGGCAAGGGTGGTCTTGCCAACGCCAGCAGGGCCGGCAAACAAGAGATGAGGCATGTTCTTTTTCTTGACAAAAGCCTCAACCCTCTTGACAATCTCGTCCTGTCCCTTAACCTCTTCAAAGCTTTTCGGCCTGTACTTCTCAGTCCAGATAGCAATGTCTTCCTGCTTCATTTGATTAAAATCAAGAATTGGGTTTGGTTTAAAAAACTTATGTTAAGGATTAGCAGAGAACAAATTAAGAAAGAATAATTTTAACAATAAAGAAAACTTTATTGAAAATTCTTAAAAACAAGAATTAAACAATATCCTCCTCAGC
>CBFDDS010000034.1:0-7162 GCA_965603625.1 Candidatus Woesearchaeota archaeon | reverse complement strand
TTCTACTTTTACCATTGTAACCACTCTGCTTATTCATCCCTTTTCACTCTTTTTCATACCCTCAAGCACTTCTTTTTGCAAGGCTTCTGCTTTTTCCTTGAGCTTGGCTTCCTGTTTTTCAAAAGACTCAATTCTTGCTTTAAGAAGTTCCTTCTTGTCTTCTAGATCCTTCTTTACTTTACTCTTCTCGCTTGCAACCATTATGTTGCCGATAATCTTGAAGGCTTCTTTTGACTCGCCCAGTTCCTTTTCTGCAGATTCGATCTCAAGCATCTGTGCCTGGAACTGTTGTTTTTGCAAAGAGAAATTCTGAATGTTCTGCTCCATCATGGACAACTGGTTAATTTTGCTCTGGGTTTCATTATCCATTTTTTACAACACCCCGGGTTTTCTCATATACTGCTATTAACTTGGTGATTGAGTTAAGCACAGCCCTTAAGGCAGAGCCATCCTTAGCCCTCACTTTGAAAACGATTTTATCCTTTTCTTTTTTTATTTCATAACCAGCTCTTTGGTTTTTGAAATTTTTTTCCTCAGCTTTAAATAATTTCTCAAGGTTATGGGCATCTTCCTTGACAATTATCTCAGCGCTCAGATTCATCTTGCCTTTACTTTAGTGTTAACAGTCCTGGCTTTGAAGATAATCTTTGAGCCGCAGTAGATACACCTGACTCTTCGCTTTATATTGTCCTGCGATATGGTCTTGTTACAAAAAAAACATTTATAGTCACTCATCTTAAAACACCTGCTTAGGATTTTTTAGGTTTGGCCTCCTTTTTCTCAGCCTTTCCTTTTATCTCCTTCTCTTCCTCTTTTATTTTTTTCTTTGGAGTTTCATGAACTTTAGGTTTTGTTTCCTCTTCCCCAACAATTCTCTTTATAGGGCTGACTTTCCCGACAGTATACGCCCTGTTGGTAAATTTGGCTCCGCACTTCTTACAGTGCCAGATGCCTGTAGAAACTCTTCTAACATTTACATAACTACAATAAGGACACTTATGCTTTTTTCTCTGCTCTGCCTCAATCTTTCCCAGCTTGAACCTCACAGTTCTTCCGTAACGTGAGCCAAGCCTTCTAACAGAGCCATAAGTTGCGCGTTTAACCATTTTTATCCATATATTATCTTCTATTTTGTGTGATTATCTTATTAGAGGGTGAATTAGTCTTTTATTTATAAATATAATGGTTTTTAGAATTATGACATGGGGCTACCCGGACTTTCGCCAACTTTTCACATTGCTTTAAGGGAACTCCGGTGCAAAGCACTAGGAGTCACCTGCCTTTTGCCAGTGCTCAGAAATGCAATTTCTGGCACCGCAAAAGCTTTGCTTTTGCTGGCTTTTGAGAGCGAGCAAAGCGAGCGGGCGAAAAGCTGTTTCGAACCGGGGTCATCTGGCCCCAAACCAGAGAGGATGAACCAAGCTACCCCATAGCCCCAAGCTAGGTTAGTGAACTTATTAAGGCTTTATAAAATTAACTTTTTATTTTTATCAATTCAATAATTCTTTTCTTAAAAACTTTTAGCATTTAACTTATTCTTTTGAAAAAAATATTTTTTTTCCATAGTTTATGAACGTAAAAACAATAAACTTTAAATACTAGTAAATCAAAAAATTAAGTAAAAGTTCATAAAAGAGCTTAATCAGCTAAAAAAAGAGTAGGTGATACATTATGGCAAAGAAGAAAAAGAAAGCAGCCAAGAAAAAGAAGAAGACTACAAAGAAGAAGAAAACAAAGAAGAAGAAGAAGAGATAAACAACCTTCTTTGAATTTTATTTTTTTATTTTTTTTCGGTTTACATGCCCTGTTCTTGATAGGAATATATTCACGAGAATTAGTCTTTCTTTTCAGTGTTGTTGTTAAGTTTTTCTGTGTGTCTGCACTTGGGATAACCAGTGCACCCAATGAACTTTCCATAAACAGAAGTTCTAAGAACAAGATCCTCCCCGCACTTGGGGCATTTCTTTTTTAAGGTGTCTTCGTGTTCAACTCTTTTTCCAGGGCACTCCTTGTTAAGACAGACCTCTTGCGGTTTCTTTCTTTTCATAATCATCTGGACCAGTGGCTGATTGCAGTGGGGGCATCTCTTATCAGTTCCTTTTATTCCTCCTCGCTGGGGGATTGCAAAGGTTGTCTTACACTCAGGATAATTGTCGCAGGCAATAAATCTGATTCTTGCTTTTCCCTTTCTTGTGAACTTTATCCTCAGATTACCATCGCAGTTAGGGCATTTGGTAACATAGCTCTCCTTGTTCAGGGTTTCATGATGGGCTTCTTTTAGTCCCTCTCCAATCTCTTTTTCCTGCTCCTTGAATGATTTTAATACCTTGGTTAAGAGTTTCTTAGCTTCCTCCAGCACTTCCTCCTTCTTCATCTTCTTGTTCCTAATCTTTTCCATCTCCTGCTCAAAGTGCTGGGTTAGTTTCTCATCAATGATGTCAGGGCAGTGCTTTTCCAGGGTTTCAACGATACTCATGCCCATGTCTGTAACTTTTATTGACTGGTCAGCAGCATATTTTCTCTGATAAAGAGAATCAACAATATCAGCTCTTGTCGCCTTGGTGCCAAGCCCCCTCTTCTCCAATTCATTTATCAGGCTTGCGGGCGTGTATCTCTTGGGGGGCTGAGTTTCTTTTTGTAGCAGGTCAAGCTTCTTGATGCTCAGGGCTTCTCCTTTCACAAAATCAGGCCATTCCTCCTCTTTAAGGCGCACATAAGGCTCATAGAGCTCAAACCAGTTCTTCTCCTTGGTTCTCATGCCCTTAGCAACAAAATTCTCTCCCCTAATATCAATCTTCAGATTAAGGGACTCTCTCACAGCGGGTTTTCCAAATGTTGCAAAGAACCTTTTTACAATGAGGTCATAAATCTTTGTTTCTCTCGCACTTATTTTTTCAGGTTTGCTTCCTGTTGGATAGATGGCGGGATGAGCAGGATCTGTTTTCTTTCCTTCATTAGGCCTGAGTTTTTCAAACCCAAGCACTGTGTTTACTTTTTTATTATACTCGCCGTTATTCTTTGCAAGGGCTTTCAAGATTTTTTTGTAGTTAATTTTTTCAGGCAGTTTCTGAGAACTGGTTCTTGGATAAGAGATTGCTCCCATAGTGTAGAGGTTCTGTGCGATAGTGAGGGTCTCCTTGGGGTTAATCCCAAATAATTTATAGGCCTCTGTTTGCAAAGAACCAAGGTCAAAGGGATTGGGTGGATTTTGTTTGGTTTCTTTTTTTTCTATGCTCTTAACATGAGCGGGCTTCCACAGGGTCTTTTCAAACCTTGTCTTTGCCTCATCCTGATTAAAGAACTTGTCACCCTCATGATAAGCATCAATAACCATTCCTTCTTTCTCAATCCGGAGATGTATCTGCCAGAAAGGCTTGGATATAAACGCAGCAATCTCTTTCTCCCTGTCATAAAGAATCTTTAATGCAGGCCCCTGCACTCTTCCGCTGCTCAGAATCCTGAAAGAGCCTGTGCTCTTAACCGCAAGGGTCAGTGCTCTTGAAATGTTAATGCCGTACATCCAGTCAAGGAAGTGCCTTGCCTCGCCGGCACTGCCCAGTCCTTTCTCAAGATGTTTAGATGCATTCTCATAGGCCTCAATTAAATCCTCCTTGGTTAAGGTGGAGAACTTCATCCTCTTAGCGTCTTTTTGGTTGCAGGCATACTTTATGCAGTTAAGACCAATAACCTCTCCTTCAGTATCATAATCACAGGCAACTGTGAACTCATTAGCCTTTTTTGCGAGCCTCTTGATAACATTAAGATATTTTTTAGAGAAAGCAGCACTTTTAGAAACCTCTGAACTTGGAACCCATTGCAGGTCAAAGCTGGGATATGTAAAGGATTTCTTTTTCTCAGCAACAGTGTATAAGTGGCCGACTGCGCAAGCCACGACGATAGGCTTCTTGTTATGCTCCAATTCATAGTAGGGAACCTTGGCAGAACTCTTCTTAGAAGGTTTTTTATCTGCAAGTGCTTCAGCAATTCTTTTGGCAGCATTCGGCTTCTCACTAATGATTAATTCATAAGCCATGAAAACTATGAGTTTAGATAATCATATAAAAAGTTATGGATTTTGGATTTTTATTAAGAAGTAGGAAATTTTTGTAGTTTTTCAGAATTTTACATGTTTTTTTCTTAATTCTTCTATTAATTGTTTATTATTCTTATAAAGAATTGTTTTAAAGCCCATTTGTTTAGGGATTACCAAAAGCTTTTCTCTGTCATCCATAACAACACCTTCCTCTGCCTTGAGTCCTAGTTTCTCGAGCATTAATTCATAGATTCTTTTGTCATACTTATCTATGCCAAGGTCGCAGGATATTAATGCAGGCTCAAAATGCGAGAAAACACCCCTCTCTTTGTTTACCTGTGCGTGTAGCTCAGGAACATTAGAGATCATTGCGACTTTATAGTTCTTCTTTAACTCTTCAGCAAGCTTGATAAGCTCATGATTGACAGGCATGACCTCCTTGTAGGCTTCTCTCCATTTCCCAACAATATCTTCCTTTATCTTAAAGCTATTTTTGACAATCTCAGCAAAACCATCTGCAGATAACTTTCCAGTAAGCATATCTCTCTTGTAATCCTTATATAACCCTAATAAAGAAGAAGCCTCAACACCCAGCTTTTCAGATAAAGCCGTGTACACATCCTCTGCTTTGTTAAGCACAATAACACCGCCTAAATCAAAGATTATTGCTTTTATATTTTTTATCACTCTCATCTCCACTCACTATGCCCAAAATGAATTAATAAATCAGCTTTTACATTTGTAGGAACATCGCATGCTCCAAAGCAACTTCCTGCCCAGAACAATAATTTTGCGCCTGTTTTCTTCTCTAGTTCCTGCTTTATCTCTTTTGCTCTTGGCTTTAAGCCAGCAGGTAACTGGATGAGAACGGTTTTTGCACTCTCTTGTTTAATCTTTTCTGCTACTTTGTCTAATTCCAAGTTGTAATCATTCATTTTTGTTTAAAGAATAAGAACGGGTTTATAAAAATTTTTAATTGCTCTCAGGCGCCGGAGGTGCTTCTTTCTTCTCTTCTTTGGGCCTTTCCTCTTTCTCTGGCATTTCTTTTTTTTCTTCTTTCACTGCGTCTGCTTCCTTTTTCTCTTCTTTAACCTCTTTCTTGGCTTCTTCTTTTCCTTCTTCCCTTGGCCTTTCTTCCTCATGCTTCACCCTGACAGCCTTCTTCATCTTTGCAGGCTTAAGAATCCCGACACCCTCTTTCTCAACAAGCCTGAAGGCTCTTATCTCAGAATTCCTTATGGGCGCTATCTTAGCAGCAGTATTCCCCAGGTATTTTTGCAGTTTAAAAATCATTATCTCCTCTACAAGCTTGTCGTAGCTTAGCTTCTTAACAAAGGTAATCAAGGTGTTTCTTACAAGAATCCTTATGCTGTTAGCAACTGACTTGTTGACATTGGTATTGGTCATTAGTAGGGGCTTGATTTTTACTTTCTTATTATCGCTTGTGACTACAACAACAGAATCACCAACCTTGGTCCTGCCCCTCCTGACAATCCTCTTAACCCCGCTGGGCATCATCTCAAAGCCGAGCACCTCTGTCAGGCCTCTGCCATCCTTTACCTCTCTTATCCTGAGATTAACATTGATTTGCTGGTTCCTGGGGTTGCCTGTCAGGTTCATCATGTTCACATTCAGGCTTCTGTCCTTCATCACTTCTGATTCATATAGATGAATCTCCCCTATCACCACCTCCCTGAACAGCTTAGGGGCTATCACAGGGAACCATTTCTTCTTTTTGACCTTTGGTTTAACTGTTTGTTTAGCCATTTGTCTCTTCTTGCGGAAATATGAACGGTTTATAAAGATTGCTGATTTATACGTTACACGTCAATATTACCTGCTTCCTGTGCGTGTTCTTCTATGAATTTTCTCCTGGGCTCTACTTCGTCCCCCATTAAGACAGAGAACATCTTGTCAGCAGCAACAGCATCCTCTATTGTAACTTTCTTAAGAAGCCTCTTCTCAGGGTCCATGGTGGTCTCCCATAACTGCTCTGGGTTCATCTCTCCGAGACCCTTATATCTCTGCACACCAACACCATGCCCGAGCTTTCTTACCAGCTCTACCTTTTCTACTTCTGTCTGCGCATACCTTTTTTCCTTGCCTTTTTTCACAAGGTAGAGGGGTGGCTGTGCAATAAACACATATCCCTGCTCTATCAGCGCCTTCATGTACCTAAAGAAGAAGGTGAGCAGTAAGGTGGTGATGTGATTACCGTCAGTATCAGCATCTGTCATTATGATAATCTTATGATACCTCAGCTTTTCTATTTTGAACTCCTCTGCTATCCCTGTTCCAAGGGCTGTTATCACGGTGATGATTTCGTTTGAGTTCATGACCCTATTAATCCTTGCCTTCTCAACATTCAGTATTTTTCCTCTTAAAGGCAGGATTGCCTGGTGCTCCTTGTTCCTTGCCTGCTTTGCACTTCCGCCGGCAGAGTCTCCTTCCACTAGGAAGAGCTCGCAGAGGCTTGGGTCTCTTTCAGAGCAGTCAGCAAGCTTCCCAGGCAGAGATGTGCTGCTGAGAGCGCCCTTTCTTCTTGTGAGCTCCCTTGCCTTTCTGGCAGCCTCTCTTGCTTTAGCAGCATTAGCAGCCTTTTCAATAATGCCTCTAGCAACCCTTGGGTTCTCCTCTAAGAAATTGCCTAGGCCTGTGCTTAGCATGGAATCAACAATTCCCTTGACATTAAGGTTTCCCAGCTTGGTCTTGGTCTGCCCCTCGAACTGGGGGTTGGGGATCTTGATAGAAATAATGCAGGTAAGCCCTTCTCTCACATCATCGCTGGTGAGCCTGGCCTTTCCATTACCCAGGTTTTTTTCAGCATAATTATTAAGAGTCCTGGTGAGAGCTGTTTTAAAGCCAGTGAGGTGGGTGCCTCCCTCTATTGTGTTGATATTGTTAACAAAGGAGAAAACACTCTCATTATAGCTGCTGGTGTACTGCATGGAAACTTCCAGCTCAACATCCTCTTTCTTGGTTTTTAGATGAATGATGTCGTGCAAGGGATTCTTGTTCTTGTTGAGATAATCAACAAAGTCCTTTAAGCCTCCTTCGTAGTGGAATTCATCTTTTTTATCATTCCTCTCATCAATCAGGTTTATCTTTAATCCCTTGTTAAGGAAAGCC
>CBFDDS010000033.1:0-7322 GCA_965603625.1 Candidatus Woesearchaeota archaeon | reverse complement strand
AACAACAGCAATAATGCTACAGGGCTTGTAAACATCTCAAACCTAAACAACACCCATGTGGTGTGCAGGAATGTGCGTATCACAGTCATTGATGACAAGGGAGCTGAGGACTTTCAAGACGTGTTCTTGAACATTTCTAACACAAATGATCCCCCAAACGTAGAGGTTCTCAGCTCCTACTTTAATAATACAAACGGAGGCAACATATCAAGCTTGGTATCCTATGCAGAATCGCCTTTTATCTACAAGGTGAATGCCACAGATATTGACAACCTTACATATGAGGGAGAAATCCTCTCCTTTGGTGATAATTCAAGCTTCCTCAACATTAGCAGCACTACAGGCATTATAAGCCTCATTCCAACCCAGGGAGACATAGGAAACCATACTATCAACATAACAGTAGCCGATGATGAGGGGCTGATAGACAACTGGATTATGAATTTTGAAATCAAGAACAACTCTGCTCCTGTGTTCATAGTCATTGGAAACTATTCATGCCTGGAGGATAATACCTGCTATGTCCCTATGGAGGCAACTGATGCTGATGGTGATAACCTCACGTTTACAAGCAATAACACAATTGTATTTAATGTTGTGGATAACTCCTCCCAGAGCCCTGTCACCAGTGCCACTGTTAACTATACCCCTAACCAGAGCATGCTAGGGAACTATAGCATCCTGGTCACTGTGACAGATATAAGAGGGGCATATGACATGGAGATAGTCTACTTAAGCATAAACAACTCCAATGATCCGCCAGTAGTAGAGCCCTTCAGTATCCCGACAATAGTAGAGCTGCACTCAGTGAGCGTGTATGTGCAAGCTGATGACGAGGATTATGACCTGCCAGGAACATATTCATACATACCTGTCAATGTCTCTAACACCACTATATATGTCACAGAATATGTCACTTTTAATGTTACCAATGTCTCAGGAAAGAGCATGTTCACTCTGAACACCTCCTTTAATGCCAGTAACAACAGGACTTATACAAGAATTGTGTTCATACCCCAGATAGGGGATGCTGGCATCTACTCTGTGAACATCAGTGCCACTGATTATAACAATGTAACCAACTGGACTATAGAGAACTTCACAGTGCTTGCCAGGAGTGAAAGACCCAACATCACCACCATAAGACCATATGGAAGGCCTTATAGTGCGCAGACTGTTTTCAGCTTCACCAACACGAGTAATTTCCCAAGCAACCTCACCACTATTAATTTCTCTGAGAACAGGAGTGTGCTTTATAATCTAATAGTGACAGATGACCTGACCGCAGCCGAGAACATGACCTATGGATGGTATATCAATGGCACTCTCAACAGCACAGGCACCTCCTTAAGCCTTAGTTATGGCTTCTTTACACAAGGAACCTACAACGTCACAGTGATTGCATGGGATGACATGTATGAGAACTCCTCCTGGACCTGGAATGTGACTGTTGATGACCTGAACAGAAAGCCTCTTCTGCTCAATCCTCTAAGAAATATGAGTCTGGGTGCAAATACTGTTTACACGGATTACCTAAAAAAGACTACTGACGTGCATTTCCTTGACCCGGATGACGACCTTAACAGCAACAGTGACTTTGATGTGGGAGAGACCTCGCTTCTCAACTATACTGTCACTGCCTGTAGTGTTGCAAACATAACCTTTAGTGGCACTTCAATCGCAGTAAACCCCGTACAGGTCGGAACCTGCACAGTCACTTTCACAGCACTGGACTATGGAAACCTAAGCAACACCAGCAATATAGTGCTCATCAATGTGACTGATGTGCCTAATGCCAGCCAGGAGACAGAAGACCCAGTGCCTTCCTCAGGCGGAGGGGGAGGGAGAAGCAGGTCTGTGGTGATACCCATATCAAAGGAAGAGGAGAATCCCCAGACAATCGAGATAATTGTTCCTGAACTAGTAACTGTTTATGAGAACAGGACAGTGCTCATCCCTGTAACCATCCAGAACAACTGGAACAATTCGCTCTACAATGTATGGATTAATGCAAGTACTAATTCATCCTCTGTTGAGCTTGAATTCACAGAGAACCGCTTCCAGGAGCTTATTCCAGGGGAGAAGAGAAACATAACCCTCATGGTGGGCAACTACCGCCTTGGAGAGAACTATGAGGTCAGGCTGGTTGCTAATGTTACTAACCCTAAGGTATCAGACACTGCTGTTGTAATGCTTAACAGTATAGAGCAGTCAGAGGCAGGAGAGGATGTTGAGACCAAGGTAACCTTTGCCCAGGACCTGTTGAATGATAATCCTGAGTGTCTTGAGCTTAACGAGCTGCTCATGCAGGCAAGAGAGGAGCTCAAGACTGGCTCTCGTGTAGTAGCAGATAAAATTGTGAGCGGAGTTATTGAGGGCTGCAAGTATCTTGTGAGCATATCAAAGAAAACCGAGCAAAGGCCTGAGAGCATTGTGACCAAGTTCGTGAGAAAAGAGAATCTGAAGTATCTCTTAATTTTCTTTGGATTAGTGGTGTTAACAATCCTCATAGTTCTGATTGTAAAAAAGGAGAAGGCAAGTGCCCTTAAAAAGGGGAAGGAGGAAAAAGAAGGAGAAGAAGCAAAGGAAGAAGAAGTTAAGCCTTACTGGACTGGGCCTGGGTGATTAGCCAGGGACTCGGGTTCAGGAGCAGGTGTTCTTTCCTTACTCCTAATCATCTGGTAGAGCTCGTTGACAGGGCCGAAATAAGCCTTTTTTCTTGCCTCATCAAGGGAATCATAAAATTCGATGAGTTCCTTGTAGGCCTCTTTTGCCTTTACTATGTCGTCATCAGACCAGCGCTTGGCATTGTCAAGCAGCATGTTCATCTTTACAATGATTCTCTCGTTCTCAGAGAGGGCCGTCTCATCAGCCTCCAGCATCTTGTGGTGTTCGCGCGAGAACATCTTGTGAATCGAGTCCTTTAATTTTTTGAAAAAGTTTTTTTCTATCTGGTAATGCGACACTATTAACCTGTCAACCACTCCCTTGAATTCAGACAGGATTCTCTCAAGCTCTTCTCTTGTAAAGTTCTTGCTGCTGTGCTCCATGGTTGAGATGTCATGGAAGAGTATTTGCACCTTTTGCTGGAGCTCCTGGGAGATGTACACCCTTCTCAGCTCTTTTATAAGCTCTTCCTCAGTGAATTCATAGTCAATCTCAAGGTATTTCTTGAAAAAGCTACGAATAAAATCATATACCTCCCTCTCAGAGATAAAGGCCTTGGCCTGTATCTGCTTTATTCTCTTATTTACTGCCTTCTTTAGAATAAGCTTGTTAATACTGCCAGAACTAGACCCCTCACCTCTTTTCTCTACCATACTAAAGAGGATTTGTGGTTAAGAGTATATAAAGTTTATGTTGCGGAACCATGAGTTAGTGCAAAAATTAGGTGTTACAAGAAAATAAGAAAAGTTTTTATATGAGTATTGTTTGAATTGACTTAAGCATGATGGATGCTGAGTATAAAGAGGTGAGGGACCCTAAATTCGAGGAGAAGATTATTCTCTTCCAGAAGAAGTTCAGAGAGATAAGAGCTGAGATTGCAAAGGTGGTTGTTGGTCAGCACGAGATTGTTGACGGCTTGATTGAGGCTCTTATATCAAATGGACACGCCCTGGTTGAGGGCATCCCTGGTATTGGCAAGACCCTTCTAGTCAGAACTATGGCCAGGATTACCGGGTGTGCTTTTAGCAGAATCCAGTTCACGCCAGACCTGTTGCCAACAGATATCGTGGGTCTGACAACATACGAGGAGGGCAGGGGTTTCTTTACTGTGAAAGGACCCGTCTTCGCTAATTTTGTGCTCGCAGATGAGATTAACAGGAGCCCTCCCAAGGTTCAGTCTGCCCTGCTTGAGAGCATGCAGGAGAGGCAGGCTACTATTGGCAAGGAGACTTTTAAGCTTCCTGCTCCCTTCTTTGTGATGGCAACCCAGAACCCTATTGAGCAGCTCGGAACCTATAAGCTGCCAGAAGCACAGGTGGACAGGTTCCTCTATAAGCTCCTGATGACTTATCCTGAGCCTGAGGACGAGCTAAAGATTTTGAAGAAGAACATCACACTCTACAACTTCGAGGATTATGACCTTAGGAGGATGCTAACACCCGATGAAATCACTCGCGTCCAGGATTTTGTTAAGAAGATTTATATTGATAAGAAAATCGAGAATTACATCATTAACATTGTTGAGGCTACCAGAAAGCCTGCAAAGTATGATGTCAAGATGGGCAAGTTCGTTGACTTTGGCGGAAGCCCAAGAAGCAGTATTGCCCTCTACATTGCTGCAAAGGCCCATGCCCTCCTAAAAGGAAGAAGCCATGTGGTTGCTCACGACGTTAAGGAGATTGCTTATAATTGTCTTAGACACAGAATTCTACTTAACTTTGAAGGAGAAGCAGAAGGTATAAAAACAGAGGATATCATAAAAGAGATATTGGAGAAGGTTCCCATCATATAATTTAATGTTTGCACAGCAGAAGTTCTGAGCGTCTGTGCCTTCATTTGCCTGAATGTTAATGAAGGCAAGGCCAGACGAAGCTTTGCGTAGCAAAGCGGAGTAGGGCAGAACTTCGTGCAATTTTTGGTGATTAAATGCCTGTCAAAGAACTCAAGATAGACCTTATCCCTCATCTGAGGAAGATAAAGCTCAAGGCCAGGAGAGACGTGCTTAACAGGGTTCTCGAGGGTAACTGGAGCACTATCTTCAAGGGCCAGGGCCTGGAGTTCGCTGGCTATCGTGCGTATACCTACGGTGATGATGCCAGCAAGATTGACTGGGGCGCCAGCCTGAGGGCTCATGATATTCTGGTGAGGGAGCTTGAGGAGTATCACAACTTTAACATCTTCTTTCTTGTTGATGTCAGCAATAGCATGCTCTTCTCTTCCACTGGCAAGCTAAAGGCAGAGTATGCTGCTGAGCTTACTTTTAGCCTGGGCTATGCTGTGATGCAGAGCGGTGATGCCATTGGCCTTGGCTTGTTTAACAACAAGCTGGTTGCAAAGGTTCCTCCCAGTCTTGGCAAGGGGGTGTACTACAGGATTATCAGGGAGCTCACCAATGTTAAGAATTATGGGGGTGAGTTTGATTTTACAAAGGCAATGAAGTATGTCAGCAGTTTCTTAAAGGAGAGGAGTGTTATCATCATTGTGTCTGACTTTATCGGGTTGAAGGAGGGCTGGCACCGCTATCTGAACATCATGGCCGGTAAATATGACATTATCGGCATAATGGTGCGCGACCCACGGGATTCTGTGATGCCTCCTGGTTACGGCCAGTTCCTGGTTGAGGACCCTTACTCAAACAAGAAACTCTACATTGACGCTCATCAGTACGCCAAGATTTATTCTAGTGAGACCAGCAGGGAGGAGGAGTTTATTAGGAAGAGCTTTGAAAAGTCTAAGCTTGGCTTTGTGAAATTGAGGACTGACGAGGACTTCCAAGAACCTGTTCTGAATTATTTCAAGAGGAGGTTAGCACTTGTAAGGTAGGGAAAATGGTTGAATTCACTTTTAACAATCCAATATACTTATGGTACTTGCTGAGCATTCCTCTGCTCATCTACACTCATTTCTATCTCTTCAGGCATACCAAGGCAAAGGCTATTAAGTTTGCCAACTTCGAGGCTCTTAAAAGGGTTACAGGAGAGAAGCTTATCACCAAGAATATCTTGCTTTTGGTTGTAAGAGTGTTTATCTTGATTAGTGTTATTGTTGCTGCCAGCGGTACAGTGCTCTGGTATGAGGGCAAGGTGAATGAGAATGATTTTGTGATTGCCATTGACACCAGTGCCAGCATGGCTGCCCAGGATATAACCCCTACCAGGCTTGAGGCTGCTAAGGAGACAGCTATTGATTTTGTTAACAATCTCAAGTCCAAATCAAACTTTGGTGTGGTGAGCTTTGCAGGAACCACCTTTGTTGACAGTGTGCTGATTGACAACAAGGAGAGTGTTAGGAAAACGATTGAGAATATTGAAATCTCTAAAACAGGAGGCACAGATATTGCTGGTTCTATTATCACCAGCACAAACTTATTGCTCAGCTCTGATAAGAGCAAGACTATTATCCTGATTACTGACGGCAGCAACACAGTGGGTGCTTTTATTGCTGACAGTATTGAGAGCAGTGTTGACTATGCTTCCAAGAACCATGTGATCATCCATACTATTGGGGTTGGCTCAGAAGCAGGGCCTATTGGCTATCTGCCTGAGTACTATAATGTTTCTGCTGTGTTTAATGAAGAGAGCCTGACCTTGATTAGTAATGGCACTGGCGGCTCTTATCACAAAGTGATGAGTGAAGAGGAGTTGAAGCGGGCCTACAATGAGATTAGCGAGGATGCTGAGACAGGCTTTATCCCTCTTAAGCTCAGCCATGGCTTGATGTTGATTGCTTTGATGTTATTGTTCATTGAATGGGGTTTTATAAGCACCAGATTCAGGAAGATTCCCTGAATTTAATATTCTTTTTTCTGTTGTTAAACAAAATATTTATATAAGCCTAGTTCTAAAATAGTAATTAAACTAAACATCATAATATCCTTATAAAAAAGAGGGTGGCGAAGAATGGCTAAGAATCTTATATATAAACTTCTGTGCTTGCTAATAACCTTCTTATTGATTGGGATGTTTAATGCTTTTTTTGTTAGTGGTTTAATATCACTTCCCTGCAACCCGTCTTTAGGCGGGAGCGGGACAACAGTGACAGTTCCTGTCAGGGTTCAGAATTCCCCTTTTATAAATGCATTTGGACTCGATTTATATTATGATACCAACATGCTCACATTTCAGAACGTAATCAGAGGAACTTTAACAACAGATTGGGCTGCAGTTGCCGGAAATGAGATAAGTTCAGGTAGGGTGAGGCTCGGAGGTTTTGCAGGATCGGGAACGCCTATTCCAGCAGGGAGCAGCGGGGGTATCGCTAATGCCACTTTTACTGTAACCTGCGGCGGGTGTAACGATGGGGATACAAGTGGCGTTTATATCGATAATTACGTTGATCATATCTCATCGATGACACCCATGCCAGCTACCACCACTTTTACATTCGTTGTGCAGGAAGAAGAGAAGGATGATGGCTGTGAAAAATGGACGCAGGTCTTTTGTCGCAGTGGTGCAGTTTGCATGGGAGCCTTACAACAGGTGCCCGACAATTGGTGTGGTGGTTGTCGGGATGATCAAAGATGCTGTGGCCTATGGACCTGTTGGCTTTGCACAGGAAGCTCTTTTGATTGTAATAGTAATACTGACTGCTGCGGTACTAATAAGTGTAGTAACAATCGCTGCTGTCCTGATGGTGAAACCTATGATGGTTCGAAC
>CBFDDS010000032.1:0-7365 GCA_965603625.1 Candidatus Woesearchaeota archaeon | reverse complement strand
GTGACTTGGTGTAGAGCAGTTCCTCAATGTATAAGCTTCTCTCAACAAGAGGCCTGTAGTAGTGGCTGCCCTTTGCCATTGAGTGGTCAACAATGCCTCTTAAGTCTATGTCATCCTTGGTTATCTTGAAAACCATGGCTCCGTTGTACGCCTCGCCATCCTCATCATCCCACCTGTAGTCTTGGCTGTAAACAGGGATTACCAAGAGCTCCTTATCCTTGCTGAACAAGAAGGCCTTGTGCTCAAATTCTGCTGTGCTCTGGGCATATCTCTCTTTGGTTACAAACTTGGCAACCTCTTCTGGGTCACTCACATCACTCACATCAAAGAGGCTTATCTTTAATCCTCTTGTCCTTCCTGTCTCTGTTGTATCCCTGCCTATTCCTATAATTGTGTCCTCATCGTAGGGGTGTAGGTATCTGCTGAAGCCAGGTATCTTGAGTTCGCCAAGCTCCTTTATCTTGTTTGGGTTGCTCAGGTCTATCACAAAGAAGGGGTCCACCTGTCTGAAGGTTACCATGTAGAGCCTGTCACCAATGAATCTGGTAGAGTAGATTCTCTCTCCTTCTGCCAGCTCTTCCAAGTCATCCATGATATCAAGGTCTTTATCAAGGGCGTATATATTATTGATAGACTCTGTTCTTTCCTTATCAAGCCTTGACCAGGTTGGGTTAACCGTGGTGGCAATCCTAAACACGTCTTTGTACTCGTCCATTGAGAACTGGTTAAGGACATGTCCAGGCACCTTGCCGTTTGCATCAATCCTTATGTCATCCTCATCAACCCTTATCTTGTGTATCAGGGTGAACTCCATGTACTCGTACTCTTCCAGCTTTTCTTTCAGCTCTTCCTCAACCAAATCATTGAATTCGTCTTGCTCGTCCTGGTTCATGTAGTTGATGTATGAGTTAACTATCTGGAATATTTTCTCTTCCTTCTCATACTGGGAGAGCACATCACTGTCAATTTTTTTTATCTTCTCAAAAAGCCCTTTATCAAAGTCTGTTATCTCATCCCACATCAGGTCAACAATTATTTCCTTTCTTAGTTCCCACTCATTGATATTCTCTGTGTAGGTGATGTATATGTTATTCTTTGACATGTACATGTTCTGGCTTCCCTCAACAGCAATAGTCTTGGAGCTAACATCCTCATCAGGGTCTGTTATTTCTATTGCATGTATGTTAGCAAACTGTGCTGACTGGTAAGGGATAGGGTAGTAGAAGATATCTCTCACAGGCACGGTCCTTACAACAGCATCCTCCATTATTACAGGGGTTGGATATACCCTCCTGTACTCAGGCCTTGTGGTTGTAATAAAATATACATGGTCATCAATCATTCTTGCCTGGAAATAATTACCCTCGAATTTGTACTCCTTTTCAAGGTCAGGGTCATCCCTCTCAGAGATGTCATATATATTAAAGAAGGTCATGCCCTGTCTTGGGACAAAGTCAATCTCCTTAAAGAAGTCAAGGTCATGGAAATTTCCAAACACTGCCAGGTAGTCGCCGTTAATAAAGAGACCGCTTGGGTTGTGGTCAAACTTTATTGTTGAAACGATTTCTGCATCCTCTCCAGGGTAGGCCTTGACAATAAACAAGGTCTTGCCAGACACAGTGTATATATAACTGCCATCAGTCTTTATGATGTCTGCCTCGTCAACCCCTTCAACCTGGATATTGGTTTCAGAGTAGTCATCAGGAGCAGCTTGTTTGGTCTCCCCTCCAGCCATTGGAACAGCAAGGGATTCCTCAAAAGCCATATCAACTGCAGCCACTCCTCTCATCAGCATGCCATAATAAGAGGGCCTGCTATCAGAATACATCTTTACAAAGTCATTGAACTCCTCCTCTGACTTGAACCTCTTTGCCTCTAACTCTACATCAGGGTTGAACACCTCTGCTTCCTGATAGGTTCCTACCTCCAAGCTCCCTGTCCCTGGACCTGTTGGAGGCTCAGGCGGTTCATATCCCGGGGGATAGTAGGGCTTACATCCCACTAAAAATAAAAGCAAAACTAGCGATGCAGCTACAAATAAAATCGTTAATCTGTCTTTTCCGTCCACGAATATCACCTTTTTTTCCATTTTACCACATTTTACCATTATGTAAGGCATTCATATTAATATATTTTGTTTAGATTACAAGAATTCTTGAAGTTATAATGAAAAGTAGGGTAGAAAACGCTTATTTCTTCTCTGTATACCCGCACTTGCCGCAGGTGTGCCTGTCCTTGTGAGCAGCCATAAAGGTGCCTGTGCCGCACTTGGGGCAGGTCTTGTTCTTTCTCTTGATAGAGCCGCCACTCATATCATACACTCCTGCTATCTTGTGTGCAGGCTTCTTTCTCTTTTGCTTTTTGCCTTTTCTCTCTTTTGCTTTTCCTTTCTTTTTCTTAGCCATTTTATTCTTTCTTTTCCTCAGGCTTCTGCGGTTTTTGCGCAGATTCAGAAGCTTTTTTTGCTTCTGTTGTAGCCTCTCCCTTCTTCTCACCTTCAGCAGGCTTCTCAGCAGGAGCCTCTCCTTCCTTCTTTGGCTCTTCTTTTGCTTCTGGAGCCGGCTTCTTCTCCTTCTTCTCTGCTGAATGCCTGTTAATCATGTACTCTGCTTCTATCTCCTTCATCATCTTCTCGTCTTCATAAACACTAAACTCCAGGTCTGCTGCTGGTGTTCCAAAATCAGGATTGATTCTTCTCACAATCACCAGTTCTTCCTTCACACCGAGCTTTTTTGCAATACCCTTTCTTATCTCAAGCCTGCCTGGAGTTTTGTCATCATAGCCAAGCTTGGCTGTTATCTCTCTTCTCTTAAAGAGCGGGTTTTTCTCATCAGTTATTATCTTGATATTCATAAGAAATCACTTACCTTACTTTTATAGCGTATTCTCCTTCTTTCTCTACTCCCATTTTTTGTGCAATGCCTGACTTCTTGGTGTTAAGAAAGTGTACTCTGCCCTGCCATACTGTTGCAAAGGTCTTTTTCTTGCAGATAGGGCACACATCCCCTTCCACAAAGATTTTGCATGTTCTGCACGCTTGCTTTTTCATTGAAACACCTCGTTAATTATTAATCATTATTTCTTCTTGCCTTTTTTCTCGTCTGGTTTGGCTGCTTTCTTAGACTTGCCTTTTCCTTCTTTCAGGTCCTGCTCTATCCATTCATCCTTGCCAAGCCCTGCCTGTCTCATGGTAAGCCCCAGCTTTGGGTTGGCTATATCCTTGTAGGACACTGCTATTATCCTTGCCCTGCACTTGTCATTCACTTTCAGGTTTCTCTTTGACTCCTTGCCTAGCAGCACCTTGTCCTTGCTAAAGCTCACATAGTCGTTCATGGTCTGGCTTATGTGTATCATCCCATCGATTGGTCCTAATGAGAAGAAGACTCCAAAGTCAGCCATATCCTTTATCTTGCCTCTTATGACCTCTTGCATCTCTGGCTCAAAGCTGAGCAGGGTAAAGGTTGTGTTATAGTAAGAGGCTCCGTCTCCAGGTATGATTATTCCTTCTCCTATATCCTCTACGTCCGACACATCTATCACGAGTCCGAGCTCCTTGGATATGTATCCTGAGAACTTGTTCTTTATCTCTGTGATTACTGCCTGTCTTAGCTCCATGCCGAACTTGTCAGGGGACACCCTGATATGGTCCTTTAGTTTTACTTTGAAAAACATTATGTTATCACCAGGTATTTTTTTTGCCGCATCCCAATGATTTTAGCCCCTTTCTCTCTCACTCTTTCCCGCAGGGCCTTGTCCTGGGTTGCTATGAATGTATTACTGTCTGCCTTTTTGACTATAATATCATCCACACTCTTTTTACTCCCGAAACTATGCAGGGTTTTTAAGTTTTTCTGTCTTATCAGCACGAGAGCCAGTTTTGAGGCAAATCTGTCCTTTTCCTTGCCTGTGGCTGCCACTTTGTTCAGCTCTTTTATGCTCTTGTCTACTATGCAGAGCTCAAAGGGCTCATTCATGATTTCCTGTATCTGCGTGAATATGTCTACCTTGAACTGCCCAGGTATAAGCAGGAAATTAGTGTCTAGTATAACCTGTTTTTTCTTCATAGAGAAGAGGGTAATATATTACTTTTAAAAGGTTATGGAAAGGAAGGAATAGAAAGAATAAAATGAAATACTTTGCTTTATTTGTTTTTAGCTGCAGCCTTTCCCACCCATACTGCTACCAGCACTGCAACTATAGTCACAATAATAGCATACACCCAGGGACCGCCTGAAGAAAGTGCGCACAGTGCGCCGGCTCCTTCTGTACCACAGGGTCCTACAAACAATGCTTTGATTGCATCATTCCAGGCCAATGCTGCCACTAATCCAAAAGCAGCTATGACTAAAGCAGATACCTTCTCAATCACATCTTTTTTCACTAAAATCACCCCACCTACCTGCGCTAAACCTGCTCTTTTATTTAAATCTTCTCAAACCACAAACCAAACCACAAGCTTTTTAAATAAAACCCTGTTTTGTCACTACTATGTGGGAAAAACAAGGCAATGTGGGTGGCTTGATTCTAGGGGCATTAGGCTTGATACTATTGCTGGGCCCGCTATTCTTCGTGCTCAGGGAAATAATGGGCGGCTTCAGCATAATAGTGGTTGCTATTTCACTCCTAGGACTGGTGTGCTTCTTAGGGTGGTTTATCGTAGACACAATATATTAAGAATTTAATTCTTAACTTAGGCCTTGCGCTTATGTATGTACTTTAAGAACTGCTCTCTCGCCCCAGGAGGCCTGTAGTCAATATCTGTGAATACTTTATAGTCAGCCTCCTGGAAAATATCTACTGCAGGTAATATCTTAAGAACCCTGTCACTGTTCTCAACCCAACCAGTATCATCATCAAACCGACCCATGTGCCACTCTATTAAAAGACTCTCATTCTGAGTGAGTCTAATAAACCTGCTCGCCATCTCAAGAGACTTTCTACTATGATTAGAAAGAGCATTCACTCCGCCAGGGCCAAGAACATCCTCTCTCCGGATATAAGGCCTATCCAGCTCACCTGTGGAACCCGTCCCTTTCCAGCCAGGATTAGGAACATAATAACCTATTTTGCAGAGGTCATGGGACAAAGAAGCAATAATGCTTTCATCAGGCCTTATGCCCCCCCTGCCCTCATACCCCTTTAGCATCTCCTCAAATATATTATAAACATTAAGGCAGTGGTCAGCAAGCCCTCCAACCTCGCAGTTATGGTTTCCAAGCCTGCAAGATGCAGGTGCTGTGAAAAAATCAGTTGTCAAGAGCCATTCAATAAGCCCATCAATACCTTCTCTCTGGGTTGTCTGATAAAGAGCAATTATCCTCTGCTTATTATTCTCAACTTCTTGTTCTGTTAATACGTGTGACCGGGGCTTAATCATTACCTCAGGTATTCCCCTCTGAATTTTAAATCTTTTTATTGATACCTATTTCCAAGTAGTTATTATAAATGTATTGTATGTATTATATTTATAATATATATTATCTCTTTTAGAAACCTTTATATAATAAGAAAAAATTAGAATAATTAAAGAGGTGAGCAAGCTTTGAAGATTATTCTCAAAAAAGTGCCGAGGAACCCCATAATCATAGAAGGCTTTCCAAGCTTTGGGCTCGTGGGCACAATAACCACAGAATTCCTTCTTGAGCATCTCAAAGCAGAATTGATAGGAGAGTTTGAGTATAAGGAACTCAGCCCGGTTATAGCAATACACAAAGGCAAGCTCGTGAATCCAATGGCAGTATGGTATGTGCCAAGCAGGAACATAGTAATCCTGCACACCATTCTCAACATAAAAGGGTATGAATGGGAGATATCAGAAAAGGTTATTGAGATGGCTAAGAAGATGAATGCAAAAGAAATAATCAGCCTTGAAGGAGTGGCCACAGACGATGTCTCAGGAGAGGTAAAGGTGTATTCCTATGGCAGCAAGAGACTGGTAGAACTCGGAGCCAAGCCTATCAAGGAGAGCATAATAATGGGGGTGAGTGCATCCCTGATGCTTAGGTATAAGAAAACAAGCTGCCTGTTCGCAGCTGCCCACAGCCAGCTGCCTGACAGCAAGGCTGCTGCAAAGCTCATCGAAATTCTGGACAACTACCTTGACCTAAAGGTTGACTACCACCCACTGCTAAAACAGGCAGAAGAGTTTGAGAGCAAGATAAAGACCATTCTCCAGCAGAGCAACAAGACTCTGCGGGATGCTGATAAGAAGAGTATGAGTTATTTAGGATAAATATTTCTAAGGAAGCTTAAATATCTTCCCGCCACTCTTCGGAGGATTCTTTGGAGGAACCTTTGGCGGAGTAGACCTGGGTGGTGGCGCCGGGTTCTTGAGCTTTGGGTGGGGAACTGTCTCATCTATCTTGTCAGTCTTAACATCCACTTTAATGAACTTCTTGGACATCCTGTCCACCACAGAAGATAATATGAGGGAATACACAACAAAGGCCAGGATCAGGTTGAGGATTATTCCCATCTGCACATCTGTGTACAAGGCAAAGGAAAAGGCAACAACAGCAACTGCTATTCCCTTGGGCATGTTAAAGCTTATGAAAAGCTTTTCTTTGAATGAATAGTCTAATTTTTTGAGAGCAACAAAAGTAGCTGCTGACCTGCTCAGGACAAGCAGGCAAAAGAGGAAGAAGGATTTCAGGAAAAAGTCCAGAGTGAGGGGAACCCGTATCATCAGACCCACAAGCACGAATACAAGGATTTCAAGAGCATTGGAGAGCATGTAGTTGAATTCCTGGAGCTGGGGCTTCTCCTTCACATAAATATTTCCAAACACCAGGCCAAGAGTAGCAACTGCGAGCACACCATTGCCATGTAGGTTCTCTGCAAGTATATACGCAAGGATAGCAGCTGTTATTATAGCGATAGGCGAGAACTCATGGGAGTAGACCTTCTGCATTGTCTTGAAAACCACTAGGCCAACAACCACCCCTGCGCCAATACCCACAATTATCTGGGCAAAAAGAGCAGGGATCTGCCCTATGAATGACGAGAGGAAGTCTCCCTGGCCAAGCTCAAGGTTCTTAATAATGTCAAGGATGATAAAGGGGATAAGAACAATCAGGGGAGTGTTGATTATTGCCTCTATCTGGAGCAGACCCACCACCTTTTTTGCTCTCTCGCCGACAAAGTCCTTGAGCATGGCAAAAACAGAGCCAGGGTCTGTGCCAACAACCACAACAGCAAATATTATTGAGAACAGGATATTAGTGACATTTACACCTTCAAAGAACAAGAGATTGGTGAAAGAGGTTATGAGCAGAACGCTGAAGAGGGTAAAATACCCTATAACCTTAAGAGAGGCGATTGATAACTCATTTACCTCTCTAAACCTGAATCTTGAGGCGCCGTCAA
>CBFDDS010000031.1:0-7422 GCA_965603625.1 Candidatus Woesearchaeota archaeon | reverse complement strand
AAAGCCGTCTCTTATTCCATATTTTTTTCCATCGCACGTGCTTGGGTTCTGGGAGCAGTAATGAGTGTTAGTTGTGCCTGGCCTCTCGCACTCCTCACCCTGCTCAAGCACTCCATTGCCGCAGTAGCCAGGGATAGGATTATTCTCGCACTCGCAGTTGCTCTTACAGATGTCTGTTGTGTCAGGGTCTCCGTCATCACACTGGGAGTGGTCTCCATCACACTCCTCACCCTGCTCAACTATCCCATTGCCACACACAGGAGGCTTTACATCATGAGTGCAGGTGCAGTCATCCTCGCAAAAATCATAAGTTGATGAACTTCCATCATCGCAGTCATCATCACTATCACACTCAGCACTGCACTTGCCCAGAGAACAGTAATAATAGTATGCATCCTCGCTGCATGAGCACACTGTGTCACAGTAGCCCTTGCCATCCCTGGTCCCATATTTTTTTCCGTCGCAGGTATTGGTGGATTGGGAGCAGTACTGATTATTATCATAGCCATACTTGGGATATGGAGGCTCGCACTCCTCGCCTTCCTCAACCACCCAGTTGCCGCACTTTTCCGGCTCCTTGTCATGGGCGCACATGCAGTCATTCTTGCAGTAATCATTTGTGCTTGAGTCTCCATCATCGCAGTCATCATCACTATCACACTCAGCACTGCACTTGCCTAATGAACAGTAATAATAGTATGAATCCTCTATGCATGAGCAGGCTGAGTCACAGTAGCCCTTGCCATCCCTGGTCCCATATTTTTTTCCATCGCAGGTACTGGTGGATTGGGAGCAGTACTGATTATTATCATAACCATACTTGGGATATGGAGGCTCGCACTCCTCGCCCTGCTCAACAACACCATTGCCGCACTCAGGCGGAATGTCTTCGCATGTATATGTTAATGTGAAGTATGCGCTGTCATCTGATGAGAGGCTGACATCACCTTCATAGCAGGTAAAGCTGAAGTGCCTTATTCCGCAGTTATAATATTTTGTTTCCTGGCTGCAGGCATTGCCGCTCACACTAAGAGTTGCAGGGTTCTGCCATGCGCACCCGCTGTTGGCAATGCTTCCAGTAAAAGTGCACTTCTCTCCATTAGGAACAGTATATTCTTTGGGCGGAGGATTAGGATTGCAGCTATGATGACCAATATTGCACCTGTCCTCAGTGCACCAGACCTTACCCGCCTCAAGGCATTTATCACTATCTCCATTTGTAGAGAATGTAAAAGTGGTGGTAGCTGGCTCGGGTGTCATCGATGAGATATGATCAATGTAATTATCGATATAAACGTCACTCTGATCCCCATCGTTACACCCGCCGCAGGTTACATTCAAAGTGGCAATAGCGATAGTCCCGCTGCTCCCCGCTGGAATAGGAGTTCCGGAGAATCTAGCTGCACCTATCATCACCTTTCCGGGGGGATTTTCATTCGAACCAAAGGCACCCCAATCCTGCGTTAAAGTTCCTCTGACTACGTTCTGGAGTGTGAACATGTTGGTATCATAAAATAAATCCAATCCCCATGCCTCCATATACGGGGAATCCTGAACCCTGACAGGAACTGTCACTGTTGTTCCGCTCTCGCCTGAAGACGGGTTGCAGGAAATTGATATTAAACCACTAACAAGGGCAGAGCTAAAAAGTAAGAAGCAGGACAGTATGACTAACAAAGACCAATTCTTGTTCATATACCTCTATTCTTTATATTATGCATTAATAAAATTTTCCTTATTTCAATGTCAGGGAACAAAACTTTTTTATACTCTGTTCAAGGGCTCTGTCTTATGGCCTGGTTTATTTTATCCCTGCTAGGAGCATTTCTCGATGCTACTTATTATATGTTCCTTAAAAAGTACCTGAAGAATATTGACCAGCATGTGCTTGCTAGTGGAATCTATCTCTTTAGCTTTGTTGTTCTAATAACTATTTCATTTATCAAGGGCTTGCCTGCGGTTCAAGAGGGCTTTTTCCTGACATTATCAATAACAGTTGGTATTAATCTTATTGCAATCATTCTCCTGCTCAAGGCTTTTATAACAACAGACCTCTCATTAACTGTCCCTATGATGTCATTCACCCCTGCCTTCTTAATATTAACCTCTTTCCTAATTCTCGGAGAGTTTCCAACTCTGATTGGGATAGCAGGCATAGCCTTAATAGTGATAGGTTCTTATGTTCTGAACCTTAATGTTAAGAAAAAGGGATTACTATATCCCTTTAAGGAGCTCTTTAGAAACAAGGGGACTCTGTTCATGTTAATAGTTGCTTTTTTATTCAGCATATCCTCTAATTATGATAAACTAACAGTTCTGAAATCAGACCCTGTTTTCAGCACAGCAATGTTCTGTTTATCCCTGGGTCTGCTTTTCTTCATCATCTCTCTGGCTAAGAAGAAGCAGGTGCTTAGTATATATCAGGACAACTTCTATAGATTCTTATTAATTGCTGCCATCCTGTCTGTAGGCGGAATTGCTGTAAACTCAGCTTTAACAATGCAGATAGTTCCTTATGTGCTCTCGATAAAAAGAATAAGCATAATATTTGGCGTTATTTACGGCTTCTGGATTTTCAAAGAAAAACACATGCTTAACAGGGCAGTAGGAGCAGTAATCATGTTATTAGGAGCAGTAATGATAATAGCCTTCTGAAGGATTAGCCCAATTAGTTTAATAAACAAATATTATGAGTAAACTATATAAACACCCCCTCATTCTCTCGTGAGATAACGGTGAGTGTATTATGGCTAGTGAGTTTAAATTCAAGACTACTGCAGATATTAAGACTTCTAAGCATATTGTTGACCAGGTTATCGGCCAGGACGAGGCTGTCAGGGTTATCAGGAAGGCCAGCAAGCAGAGGCGTCATGTATTACTAATCGGTGAGCCAGGCACAGGCAAGTCAATGCTTGGACTGGCACTGGCAGAACTGCTTCCAAAAGAAAAACTGGTTGATGTGCTATCATTCCAGAACCCTAATGATGAGAACACTCCCCTGATAAGAAGTACTCCTGCTGGCCAGGGCAGGGAAGTGGTTGCCAAGGCAAAGCTCCAGCACTCAGGCTTGTTCAAGGGCCAGAACCTTATCATCTGGGTGATTCTTCTCATTGCTCTTATCATTCCCTATTGGGCATGGAGAACCAATATATTTGAGCTCAGCGAGACAGCCAATGCAATTATATATGCTTCTTCAATGATTACCTTTATAGCCATAGCAGTTGTTTTTATGCTCTCAATCACCATGGGCAAGAGAGCAGGCCTGCAGGGGCAGAAGGGTGCTGTGCCCAAGGTTATTGTTGATAATTTCAAGAAGGCTACTGCTCCTTTCTTTGATGCTACTGGTGCTCATGCAGGCGCTCTGCTAGGAGATGTTCTGCACGACCCTTTCCAGAGCGGAGGATTAGGAACCCCTGCTCATGAAAGAATAGTGGCTGGCATGATTCACAAGGCCAACATGGGAGTCTTGTTTGTTGATGAGATTGCAACCCTGCAGCAGCACACCCAGCAGGAACTCCTTACAGCAGTGCAGGAGGGAAAATACTCTATCACTGGCCAGAGCGAGAGAAGCGCTGGTGCAATGGTCAGGACTGAGCCTGTGCCCTGCAACTTCATCCTGGTTGCTGCTGGCAACATGGAGACCGTTAAGAACCTGCACCCTGCTCTGCGTAGCAGGATTAGGGGTTATGGATACGAGGTTTATATGAAGGAGACTATCCCTGACACTCCTGAGAACAGGCAGAAGTATGCTGTGTTTGTAGCGCAGGAGGTTAACAATGACAAGAAGATTCCTCATTTCAACAGGGAGGCAGTGGATTATATCATTGAGGAGGCCAGGAGAAGGGCCAACAGAAAAGGACACTTAAGCTTGATATTCAGGGAGCTCGGCGGCTTGATAAGGGCTGCTGGCGACCTTGCTGTTGAGGAAGAAGCCAAGATTGTTGAGAAAAAACATATCATTAAAGCAAAGGTTATTGCAAGAAGCCTTGAGGAACAGATAGCTGACAAATATATTGAGAGGAAAAAGGAGTACGAGGTTATTGTTACGAGCGGCAAGAGGATTGGAAGGGTTAATGGACTGGCTGTTATTGGGAGCGGAAGCACCTACTCTGGAATCATCCTGCCTATTGAATCAGAGGTAACTCCTGGGGGCAAGGAGAAGAGCATTGTAGCTACTGGCAAACTCGGGGAGATAGCCAAGGAGGCCATCACTAATGTTACTGCTATCATCAAGAGATACTTTGGCCAGGATATAAAAGGAAAATATGATATCTATGTCCAGTTCCTGCAGACCTATGAAGGAGTAGAGGGTGACAGTGCTAGTGTTGCTGTTGCCACCAGCATTATAAGTGCGCTCAAGAAGATTCCTATCAAGCAGGACATTGCTATGACAGGCAGCCTCAGTGTCAGGGGAGAGGTCCTGCCTATTGGCGGGGTTAGCTCAAAAGTAGAGGCAGCCATTGACACAGGCATTAAGAAAGTGATTGTTCCCAAGAGCAATATGCAGGACATAGTTGTTGACAAGAAAAGGCTTGCCAAGATAAAAATCATCCCTGTCGACACTATCAGCCAGGTTCTCAAGGAAGCCCTTGACTGGAGGGGCAAGCAGGAAATTCTTAAGAAGATTATGAAGAGCAATGATAAGCAGTGAGCTTATATTTTTAGAATTCCCCTAAGCACTTCAGCATTCTGCTTTGCATTCTGATAGCCAGGGCTTATCTGCTCGACCAGCTCATACTCTGCGAGTGCTTCAAGCAAGTCATTAACTTCCTGCTCTTCTGAGTTCCTGAACCTGTCGACCAGGTTGACTGCCAGGTCATAGTGATAGGATGGATTTTCCGGGTATTGCTCTGCGAGTATTCTCAGATGATTGACTGCATTTGTGTAGTCTCCGCTTGTGTGGTAGAGCACAGCAAGATTATTCCTTACCTCCCGGTCTTCTCCAAGGGCGAGGCTGGTTTCATAGGCAGGGATTGCTTCATCGTATTCTCCCTGCTCTGCAAAGTGGTTTGCCAGGGCTTTGTAAAAGCCAGGGTCCTGTTTGAAATCAGTGTCTTCTGTCTTTACAATTAGTCCTGTCAATCCTGTTCCCAAGGCTATGCCTGCCAGGATTAATGTTATGATTATTCCTGTTATAAGAATTAATGTGTTTTTCTTCACTGCATCCACCCTCAAAATATTAATAATAAAAAGAATTTATTGTGTTTATAAAACTTGCGCTTAGCCCTGCTTGCTGTAGTAACTATCTCTCATGTTCTCCAGGAATTCTATGTTCTCTTTGGCATGCTGGAAGCCTGGCGCAAGGTTATCTGTTATCTTGAACTCTTCCAGTGCATTCTCTATGTCTTCTATCTCTCCCTGCTTGGTCTCTTTTATGTCCATAACAAGGTTTATTGCATAGTCATAGTGGTAAGAGGGATTTGCTGGGTTAATCTGGGTTAGTTCTGCCAGGTGCTCTGCTGCTTTGGTGTACTCTCCAACTTTGTTGTACAGGAAGGCCAGGTTGTTGTGGGCTTCCTCGTATAAGGGGTTTATGCTCACTGCTTTTTTGTAGCTCTTGATGGCACTGTCATAGTCGCTCTGCTTGTAGAGCGCATTGCCTGTTATATAGTATAACTCTGCGTCTTCCTCTGTTAAGGGCTTACTGCTTATTATCAGGGTTGCTCCCAGCACCAGGGCTGGCACTATCAGTAGCAAGGCTAGAAAGGTTATAATCTTTTTTTTCATATAATCACCGTTGCTCTTTTTGTATAATCAAGAGAAATCTTTTCAGATTTCTCAGTTTGGAAATCATAGATTCCCAAATATCAACATTATCAACAATTTGTATACTGGTATTTAAAGTTTTTGGTTCTGTGGGAACATGCCTGTTTTTAAGAAAATTTAAATATATCAGAGACTATATAACTAAGACATGAGTTTAAGAGAGTTTTTTAAGCCGAGCTTTGCAAAGGTATTATGGTTCCTGGGCTTCTTTGTGATTAGCTTTGAGGCTCTATGGATCCAGATACTCTGCATTGGAGGCAGCTGTAATTCGTGGTTCTCCCGCTTATTATTCTGGGTTTTTGCCTGGCCCTTTGCTTTCAGAGGGATTTTCAATTTAAGCAGTAATATTCAGATATTCATAGCAGCCATCTTCTTCATAGTAATCCCCTTTATCTATTATTATATTCTTGCCAGTATTATTGTTAATGTGTTTCCTGTGAAGAGGAAAAAGCAAGTAGCTAAACCTGAAATCTCGGAATAATTTTGTTCTCGACAAGACATTTCCCGGCGTGAAGCTTAAATAGAATAACAACCACAGGAAGCTTATGAAGCACGAATTCATAAGCATAAACAGCACAATCCAAGATTACAATGAGTATGTCAAGGAAATCATTCTCCTAAAGAATTATCTGAAGAACAGGATAAGGGAATTCTTGTTCAAAGAAGACTTTATCCTGGTAAAGAACACCAACCATACCTATCACCAGACCCATCTCAGCTTCTATAACAATGAAAAGGATATTGAACTGGAAATAATAATCAGAAAAAAGAATAAAGAAGTGTTCGTTTAACCACTAATTGAGGGTAACATTTAAAAAGTGTGGCTGTTTCTCTCCCTGTAAAATGGGCTTATCTGAATACATTCAATATCTGAGAAAAGGAAGGAAAGAGATTATCACATATGATGGTAGGAGAAAATTCCTAATAAAAAGAAGCTTTAGTGGGTGGAAGCTCTACAAAGCCCAGGAAGAAAGATATGCAGAGCTGGAAAAAAGAGCAAGAGAACAAGAACAAGCAAAATCAAAACCAGTTCCAGAGATAAGCACGTCTAATCTTGAAACAAGAGTGAATAAAGCAAGTCAAAGAGTTCAGAGCCTTATAGACAGAAAAAAACCACGGCCCTCTCTTAACACTCTTAGTGGATATGCATTTGTAAAAATAAAGAAAAACAGCATAAAAGTGAGTGTTGAGTATCTAAAGAATCCGCTTGACTATATGATCATAGAATCAAAACGCATGATAAAGAAAGAAGAAACAGTAATGCTTCTCTATAAAGATAGAAACATATCAGAGAAAGGGAATTCTGTGTATATGAATGTGCAGCAAATAGCTGCAACTGTCGGAATGAGCAAACACAAGGTTTATGATATCATTAACAAAGGCCTTGAAACAGGGGAGATAAAGAAGACAAGAACGCAGATGGCAGAGGAAAAAAGAGAAGAACTCATAAAAGAGATTGGATGGGAACGTAATGTTAAGGATACAAGTGTAAAACAACTGGCTGATAGCCATAATCTTTCTGAGACCACAGTAAGAAAATATGTAGATACCTATAATCAGGGAAAAGAACAAGAAAGAACCCAGAATCTATTGGAAAAAAAGAAGGCAATTCGAGAAAAAAGATTCAATAGATACAGAAATGGATTAATGTATAAT
>CBFDDS010000030.1:0-7626 GCA_965603625.1 Candidatus Woesearchaeota archaeon | reverse complement strand
TTTCATTTTACAAAAGATTAATAAATTCAGATGAAAAACCAGTTTTGTTAATGAAAATATATAATCTCTTGACCAGGAAGACAGAAGAGCTCAGTCTTGCTAAACTGATTTTTCTTGAGAATAAGAGCAATGATTATATTATCTCTATTCCCCATTCAGGGGCCTATCTATTATCTGAGTTCAAGGACAGGTTTAAGCTTTCCAAGGGCATGCTCATTGGCAGCGATCTCTACACTGACCTGCTCTATGATATGGGCAAGGGCGTAAGGATTATTTTTGAACTGAATAATTATCAGGTTAATGTTAACAGGTTCAGAAAAGGAGGGGATTCCTCTATGCCTAAGAGCCTACAGAGAGACCCTCTTCACGGCAGATTCCTTGATGGCGAGGTTCCCCTGAAAAAAGGATACTCTAATAATGAAAAAAAAGAACTGCTTGCTTATTACGATAGATATCATGAGCTTCTAAAAAAGGAGATTGACAGGATGAAGAAGGAGAAGGGCTATGCCTTGGTGTTTGACTGCCATGCAATGAACTCAAAGGGCTTAAGAGATGCTCCTGATAAAGGAGAGGAAAGACCTGATTTTATGATTGGCACAGTTGATGATACCTCTGCTGATAAAAGGATTATTGATGCTTTTGAGAAAACCCTTGTTGAGGAAGCAGGAGGCTATGGATTAACTGTTAAGAAGAACCACCCCTACAAGGGAGGGGCTATTGCGCGCATATATGGCAATCCTTCTAAAGGTGTTCATGTTATCATGCTTGAGACCAAGAAGTCCATTTTCTATAATGAAGGGTTTGCTGGTGAGAAGGACTCTTTTAAGCTTAATCATGATGGATTAGTGCTGGTTAACTCTATTGTATCCAAGGCCTTTGAAGCTGCCAGCAGAGTAGCAAAGAATTTATAAAAAGAATAATTCTCCGCTTATTTAGACATGGCTAAGAGAAAAGAAGAAAAACAAGAGAAAACAGAAGGAGAAGAGTATTCATATACTATTAAAATTCCCAAGGACAGGATTGCTGTACTCATAGGAGTGAAAGGGAAGGAGAAGAAGGAGTTAGAAGAGTACTCTAAAGCCAAGATAAGCGTTGATTCTACTGAGGGAGATGTTACTATCTCTGGTACAGACCCTGTAAAACTCTACGCCCTGAGAGAGGTGGTTAAGGCTATTGCCCGCGGCTTTAACCCTGACACAGCAATGCTGTTGTTAAAGCCTGACTACATGCTTGAGGTTATCAGCCTGAGGGAGTATGGGCTTGACAGCAAGAATAGGCTTAAGAGGGTGAAGGCAAGGATTATAGGCACTGAGGGCAAGGCCAGGAGGACAATTGAGGATATGACAGGCACCTTTATCAGTGTTTACGGGAGGACCATTAGCCTTCTGGGTGAGTGCACTGATGTTGCTAATGCAAAAAAGGCTGTGGAGATGCTGGTGACCGGCAGCATGCATTCTACTGTGTATAAATGGCTTGAGGACCAGAAGAGGAAGAGATTGAGAGAAGGAGAGGGCTTCTGAATTATTTCTGAATTATGTGTGGGTTCCATGAGCATGGTCTCCCAACTTTATACCATAGGGTTTTGCCCAGATATCAATATTTATGTATTTTTTCTTATTAATTCTCACTATTACATACTGGTGCGGTGATAGAAGGTATAATGTTGTCCATTTAAGCTTGATGTCACCCTCTTTAAAGAAACCGCTCTTTATTAACAAGATTCTAAGAAGATAGTTTATGTTGGTGCAGTGCAAAAAGCCCTTCTTAGCCCATATTTTATTCACATCACGCATAAACAATTCATGTATTCTTGTGTAAGTCCTCCACTTATAGCCCCTATATTTTTTTGACAGGATATCATAAGCCTTTTTCAGGCACTCCTCTTTGTTCTTTGCCTTCTTTAGTCTTTTGACTATGAAATCCATCTCCTTGGGAAGCTTTTCAGGGATTTTGTTCCTGCAGATTAAGTGAGGCAGCATTTTATTTCTTATGTTTCTCCCATAACTTAAAATAAGGTCTGTTGTTGGTGTATCTGTGTCCTAGGATAGACAGCATTATTAAGATGATTCCTAGCACGAATAAAATAATTGCCAGGGTTTGGGAATAAAATATCAGTATGATTATGCCTATTGCTATTAATAAGGTTCCCCAGAAGGATTTATGAAAATGACAGCCCCGGATGATAACCCAGTGGTGCTCTGGTGTGTTGAGCAGGAATTCCTTGATTTTGTTTGCCATACATTCAGGATTAAATTTTGTGATTAATAAACCTTTTGCTTGTGCTATTTAGAAATATTTTTATATCCCTCTCCTGCTACCCTGTGTTATGGTTCTTACTAAGGCGCAGATGGACAAGATTAAGAGGTTTGCCAGCATCCCTTACAAAAAGCAGGACCAGACTCATGGGCTTGAGCATATGCACAGGACTGTGAAATTAGGTATATATTTAGCAAGAAAAGAAAAGGCAAACCTTCAGGTTGTTAGATTGGGCGCAATGCTTCACCAGTATCATAACTCAAAGGCTGTTGAAAACTTTCTTAAGAAAATAAAAGTTGATAGAAAGCTCGCAAAGCAGATTGCGCACTGTGTTGCTCCAGGAGATATTAAGAAGCGTCATAAGCCCAGGACTATTGAGGCCAAGGTTGTTTTTGATGCTGACACTCTGCAGGTGGTTGGGCCTTTTGGGATTATAAGGGAGATAAGCGCTGATGTAGGACCTAAGAGAAAAAAGACTTTCAGACAGGCACTAAAACATACAAGAGAGATTGAGGAAACATTTTCCAAAGCACTGCACACAAAAACCGCTAAGAAGATGGCAAAGCAGCCCCATAAATATGTTGTTAATTTCTGGAAGATTTTTGATAAATGGGATAAGGTCAGGTTTTAATCCGAAACTATTGCTTTTCTGCTATACAAATATTTATAAATAACTTCCCTCTTTTTGTAGTTATTGTAAAATGGCTTCAACAATAGCTGAGGAAATGGCAACTAGGCAGCGTGAGATAAGCGTTGCTGAGTTCTTTGAGAAGAACAGGCACTTATTGGGCTTTGATAACAAGAGAAAGGCCCTGCTCACAGCTGTGAAAGAGGGAGTTGATAATGCCCTCGATGCCTGCGAAGAGGCAAACATACTGCCAGATATAGTTGTTGAAGTGATTGATATGGGCAATGACCGTTTCAGAGTGGTTGTTGAGGATAACGGCCCTGGCATTGTGAAGGTCCAGATACCCAAGATATTTGCCAAGCTTCTCTATGGCAGCAAGTTCCACAGGCTGAAGCAGAGCAGAGGCCAGCAGGGCATTGGCATTAGTGCCAGTGTTATGTATGCCCAATTGACTACTGGAAGGGCTTCCAGGATTCTCTCGAAGATTGCTCCTAACAAGCCTGCTCACTACTATGAGCTAAAGGTTGATACTGCTAAGAACAAGCCAGCAATTATTAAGGATGATGAGAGGGAGTGGGAAAAGGATCATGGCACAAGAGTGGAAATGGACTTGGAAGGGAGTTATATAAAAGCAGGCCAGAGTGTTGACTCCTATCTAAAGCAGACTGCTATTGTTAATCCCCATGTCACTATTACCTATGTTAATCCCAAGGCAGAGCAGATAATCTTTCCCCGCGTAACAGAGGATATGCCCAAGCAGACAGCAGAGATAAAGCCCCATCCCTATGGCGTGGAGCTGGGCTTGCTGTTAAAGATGCTTAAGAATACCCAGTTCAGGACTCTGCAGGCCTTTTTTGTTAATGAATTCTCAAGGGTCGGGAGTGGCACTGCAAAGGCTATATGCGAGAAGGCCCTAGTCCCTCCAAGTACCAAGCCTAGCAGGATTTCAAGAGAAGAGGCTGAGAAGCTGATTAATGCTATTAAGCATACAAAAATCATTAGCCCGCCTACTGACTGCATCAGCCCAATAGGCGAGGAATTGCTTGAGAAAGGGCTTAGAAAAGAGGTTAATGCAGAATACTACTGCGCTGTCACCCGTAATCCCAGTGTTTATCGCGGCAATCCCTTCCAGGTGGAAGTAGCAGTTGCCTATGGTGGGGAGCAGTCACAGCAGGCATCTGCCAGCCTGTTAAGGTTTGCCAACCGAGTTCCCCTGCTCTACCAGCAGGGAGCATGCAGTATTTTCAAGAGTGTTACCCAGACCAACTGGAGGCCTTATGGCCTGAACCAGAGCAATGGAGCACTACCAGTGGGTCCTGTAACCATTGCTGTTCACATAGCTAGCGTGTGGGTGCCTTTTACATCAGAATCAAAAGAGGCTATTGCACACTACCCTGAAATCATCAGCGAGATAAAGCTGGCACTGCAGGAGGCTGGCAGGAAACTGCAGAAATACACCTTGAAGAAGAGGAGGGTGAAGGACGAGCTCAAGAAGAGGAGCTATATAGAGCAGTACATCCCTCATGTTGCTATTGGACTCCAGGAAATCCTTGGCTTGAAAAAACTTGAGAAAGAGAATGTCGAGAAGGAGCTGAGGAGACTGCTTGAGAAGCACAGGGGCAAGCTTGAGGATGTTGAGTTTGACCCTACTAAGAGCGCTGATTATGATGAAGAGTTTGCAAAGATTGGTAGGGAAGAGAAGAAGGAAGAGGAAGAAGCCGGTCCGGCGCCTGAGGACCAGCCTAAAGAAAAAAGAAGAGAATAGAGGAGATATAAGATGGGAATGGAAAAATTTTCGTTTGGAATGGGAATTGGAATAATGATAATATCAGCCTACCTTATGTTAAAAGGGTGGGTAGAAACAGGGGTTGTTATACTGATAATAGGAATAATAACAACAGGAACAAGCGCAAGAATAATTAGGAAAAAAAAGAAAGAAAAACAGACTAAATTGAAAAAGTAAAATGGTAAAAAAAGTATTGGATGAAATCAAGAGCACTGCTGAGGACATCTACAAAAAGATTAAGAAGAAGAAACAGCCTACACTAAGCACTCCTATCAGGGCTCTGAGTAATGTATCTTATAATGTTAAGGACGGCTTCTTTGAGCTGAACGGCAAGGAGAAGACCAGGACTCTGACTGCTTCTACTGTGAAGTCTTTTGCCCAGACTCTTAGGATGATGGGCCTGAGCAAGGAGCTTATCAAAGAAGATGATATTGCCACTAAGAGAGAGGCTTATTATGTATCAAAGAACTGGGGAGACGCCCGCTTTAATGAGCAGGTTGACTCAGACACTGTGATGGATGATATCGAGGCAATGTTCGGGGTGAACAGGGAGCAAATCGGATTCATTGCTGATGAGCACGGAGGAGATGTGGCTGGCAAGCTGGTGGTGCATGACAGGAATGAGCAGGGCAAGCCTATTAAGATTGACTGCACCAAGATGGGCTCAGGGGCTTATTCTATTCCTACTGCTATTGAGCACTTGAAGTTTGATACAAGCGCTAAGTTCATACTGGCTATTGAGACCAAGGGTATGTTTGAGAGGCTGAACAGGCACGGCTACTGGAAGAAGGCCAACTGCATAATCATATCCATGGGCGGAGTCCCTTCAAGGGCGTGCAGGAGGTTCATTAGAAAGCTCTCAGATGAGAAGAAACTTCCTGTGCATGTTTTTTGTGATGGAGACTTTTACGGCTACATGAACATCTACCGTACTCTCAAGGTTGGCTCTGGCAATGCTGCCCATATCAATGAGTACTTCTGTGTTCCCAAGGCAAAGTTCATAGGCATCACGCCCAATGATATTGAGGAGTACAAGCTGCCCACTCATCCTCTTAAAGAGATAGATATAAAAAGGGGCAAGGATGCCCTTAAGAATGACCCCTTTGTTCTTCACCACAAGGAGTGGCAGAGGGCCATCAAGAAACAACTGGCCATGAAGGTCAGGGCAGAGCAACAGGCCCTGGCTAAGTGGGGCTTGAACTTTGTGATAGACAAGTATTTGCCTGATAAGCTCAAGAACCAAAAGACTTGGCTACCATAACATATATCATCTGTTGATTACAATGCTAAAGGCAGACTTTCATATACACACCAAAGAGGACCCTTTTGACTATCATTACATCCCTTACACTGCAAAAGACCTGATAAGGCATGCTGCGAAAAAGGGTTTTAAGGTTCTGTCAATAACCAATCATCACTCAATATATTTTAACAGGGAGATTGAGAGCTTTGCAAAGAAAAAAGGCATCCTTTTGATACCCGGTGCAGAACCGAGGATAAAGGGCAAGGATGTGGTTCTTATAAACATCACTAAGAATGATTTAAGGAAAATAAAGACCCTGGATGACCTTGAGAAAATGAAGGACTCTGCATTAATAATTGCGCCCCACCCTTTCTTTTTAAAAGGCGAGTGCCTAAAAGGTAAGGTTATAGAGTATATTGACTCTTTTCATGCAATTGAATATTCTCACTTTTACACCAATCTTTTTATCACGCCTTTTTTCAGGTTTTTGAACGGCAATGTAAGAGCAAAAAGGATTGCCAAGAAGTATAAGAAGGCCCTGGTAGGCACCTCTGATGCTCACAGATTGTATGAGTTTGGCAAGACCTACACCCTGGTGGACAGTGCCAAAAAGAGGGATGATGTTATTGATGCTGTTAAAAGGAACAAGGTAAGGCTGGTGAGCCGGCCCATGAACCCTTATCATTTTACCAGGAGGATAGCAGGAGACCTTATTAAGAATATTATACCTCAAAAACTTCGTCTAAAAAAGGGCGTTCCCAAGGATTGGGAGGAATTCTTCCAAAAAATTTAAATAAGGATAATTTTATTAATATTCCTATGGCCATAGCTATGCTCAGACCAGGTGACCCAAGGGATATTCTTGCCACTAAGTACGAGATTACTCACAGGGATGTCTTTCACCTGAAGAACCTCTACAAGCTCATACATGAATGGCTTGTTGATGAGGATTTCAAGGCAGCTGACACCAATGATGACAAGTTTGAGTACATGTACCTGGACAGGACTATTGCCAGCGGCGAGAAAGAGCACATCATCTGGTGGAGGGCTGTTGACAACCCAAGGGGAAATAATTATTACAGATACTTCATTAAGATTGACTGGCAGACCCTTTATGTGAAGAAGATAGAGATAATGCATAAGGGGCACAAGTTCAAGACCAACAATGCAGAGGTGAGCCTGAAGGTAGAGGCCTGGCTGCAGCTGGATTACCAGGACAAGTGGAAGAATAGCCCGCTCCTTAGCTTTTTTGACAGGTGGTTCAGGGAGAGGTTTTATCTTGAGAACATAAAGAAATACAAGGATGACCTCTATGTAACCGCCTTTAGGCTGCACAACACCATAAAGCAGTATGTACAGATGAAGATGCCTGTTGATTGGGGAAGACCCTTCCACCCACCAAGAGGGGTATGAGTGGGGCATGGTTCTTATATGCTTAGTTATCTTCTCAGAAAGCGCCTGTCAGGTCTGTTAGAAAACCTATCTTTTTTACCAGTACATAGCCCAGTATCAGGATTAGCAGTGCGAACAGGATGTATGCTATTATCTTGATATGGATTGTTTTTATCTTCATTGCAGTATATCTTGTTTTTAAAGTTTATAAAGCTTATGCGAAAACCACATTTTATAACAAATTTTATAAACCTGTTTTCCTGTAAATTAGGGTATGTATGATGTTATAACCATGGGAAGCAATACTGTTGACGTGTTTGT
>CBFDDS010000029.1:0-7844 GCA_965603625.1 Candidatus Woesearchaeota archaeon | reverse complement strand
AAATTGTACAGATTATCAGGCAAGAAGAATAAATGTTAAGTATTATGAAGGTAAGCTAAAGAAGTTTAAAGGCAAAAACATCTTTGTGGTTTTTGATGCAACCAATGAGAACGCCTTCTTCTCTACTGCCCCTCTTAGCAGGGCTGCTTCTAATCTTGACTGCGACCTTGCTGTCAGGGGAATCCAGAAGACTTCCAAGGCTCTTGATGCTTTGATTGATATTTGGAATGTTTCTGAGGATATGGGGAGAGGTGTTAAGAACAAATTTACTCTTGCTCTCAAAGAGTTTATTCAGGTAGTTGACAAAAAAGCTAAGGGTGATTTCAAAAAGATTTTCAAGAGGCCAGAATTATTTGTGCATGCTAATAACAAGGAATTCCTTACCAACCAAGGCTTTAGAATGAGCTTTAAGCCCCAATGGTTCAAGAAATACAAATGGAACAAGCTTCTGGAAACAGCAGGGATTATCTGGGACCAGCTCTATAATCTGAAGAAGAGTGAGAAGGTGGGATTTGGTTTTGACCTTCTATGGAAGGCTAAGGACATGACGTATCCACTTGAGGATTATCTTGACTCATATGCAATCTCTAGGGCTATGTTTCTTACTTGCCTTGGCAAAAAAAGGGGTTTGAGTGCTTATCCCTCTAGAAAGACCATGCTTGAGCATTCTGAAAGAACAAGTGAGTTGTCAGCAACCCTGCTTGGGTGCGAGCTGGAAAAGAATATTAATGAACCTGTGTTTAAAAAATACAAAAAGTTATCAACTCTTTTAAAGCTTAGCAGGCTTGAGACCAATGACGCCACTTTCTTTGTGTAAGGAGAGGGATTTGGAGGGAAACATGTCTTTGGAGAGACCATAGGCTATCCAACTCCTAACATGAAGTCAAGATGGGAGTCTCCTGGAGGAATAATATACCAGCTTCCATGGTATCCTCAGACAAAAGAGGACAGCAGAGCCCCTCTCTGCAGGATTGGATTCACAGATACTCTGCCGATTGATATCTTCATTGACAGCTGTCATATTAATTGGATGGAGATGAAGAGAGTTGATGATACTCTTATCAGGCTGGCAAATAAATCAGATAAGATAATTGTTGAATCAGACAAGACAAAATTAGAAATCGGTTTAATAGGAAAGAAAGGTAAAAGAAGAATCCCGCTTGGCTCTGATGTTGATACAAGAACCAAACTTGACCCCCTCTACTTAAAGAAAGGGATAAAGGCAGGCACATATGCAAACATTCCTGGCGGAGAGATGTTCCTGACACCAGAGTACATGAAAGGGGTTTTTTACGGAGATGTTGTTATTAATGTTGATAAGAGCTATGTGCTTAATTCAAAGAACCCTCTTGTTATCCAATGTAAGGATGATAATTACAAGATTCTAAAAGGGCCAAAGAAGGTTGTTGATAAGATTAAGGAAAAAAAGAAAGAAGCAATGAAAGTTTTGCTTAAACAAGAGAAGCATAAGTCCCTGCCGCAAAAGATTATCAAGATGAAGAAGGATAATTTCAATAGAATTGGTGAATTTGCTATTAACACAAATCCAAAGGCAAGGCTGTGCAACTATCTGATTGTTAATGAAAAGATTGCTGGCATGATTCATGTCGCTCTTGGCTCTGGTTTTGAGGATGACCGCCCGAGTGTTTATCATTATGATGTTGTTATTAATGCAAGAGAGCAAAAGCTTGACATCTATGGTTTAAAAGGGAATAAAAAGTTTTGGATGATGAAAAAAGGGGAACTAGTAGTGTGATTTATTTTCAATTTTTCTCGTCGATTTTTTCTGTCTTTCGACGACTTTTTTAACAGTAAGGTTTATAAACTAAACCGTATTTCGCGTTTACCATGGTGAGTAGACATGAGTTAAAACGTTCATTCTTTTCCTATACTGCATCATCAAATGAACTAGAAGAAGAGAACAGGTTGCTGAGAGAAACCCTTTCTCAGCTGAGAGAGGAGCTTGAACGCTTTAGAAGCCCTGCATTAATGGTTGCAGAAGTTGCTGATGTACTTGATAAAGATGCTATCATCACTCTCCCAAACGGAAACAAGTTTCTGGTTCAAATTTCAAACAACATTAAAAACCTTATGCCTGGAGAAAATGTTCTTGTAGAGCAAAGGAACCTTACAGTTATCAAAAAAGTGACTTCTTCAAAGCATTTTAATGTTGAGAGATTTGTGATAATGGAAAAACCCGAGACTAAATGGTCCCAGATAGGTGGGCTGGACACGCAGGTGCACGAAATAAAAGAGGTTATAGAGCTTCCATTGAAGAATCCTGAGCTCTTCAAAAAAGTTGGAATACAGCCTCCAAAGGGAATCCTGCTTCATGGGCCGCCAGGAACAGGAAAAACCCTGCTTGCAAAAGCAGTTGCAAACTCCACTAAAAGTACCTTTATAGAGATTGTTGGCTCTGAGCTTGTGCAGAAGTTCATTGGAGAGGGAGCCAAGCTTGTTAAAGAGATCTTCCACCTGGCAAGACAAAAGGCTCCCAGCATTGTGTTCATTGATGAGCTTGATGCACTTGCTGCCACGAGGGTCGACCTTGGCACAAGCGGCGAGAGGGAGGTGCAGAGAACCTTTATGCAGTTCCTTGCAGAGATTGACGGCTTCAAGCCCTTGGGAAATGTAAAGATTATTGGGTGCACCAACCGCATGGACATACTTGACCCTGCTGTCATAAGACCTGGAAGGCTTGACAGACTGATAGAGGTTCCAGTACCAGATGGCAAGGGATTAAAAGAAATCTTTAAGATTCATACCAAGAGCATGACTCTTGACAGGAAAGTAAAAAAGGACGCTCTTATAAAGAAGATGAAAGGCTTCTCAGGAGCAGAGATAAAGGCGGTGTGCACAGAGGGAGGCTATTTTGCAATCAGGAATAACAGGACAAAAGTTAACCACCATGACTTTTTGTGTGCAGTAGACAAGGTTAAGAAGGAAGAAGCAGACGGAGACGAGTTCATAAGGATGTTTGGTTAATCTGTCTAAATAATTTATCTAAATCATTTTTCTTCTAAAAATTTATAAACTAGGTTAGATTATTTTTTTATGGCGTGCTGTGAAGAAGTGAACACCCACAGAGCTAACGCTATGACGAACGGAAGTAACTTCTGAGCACGCTTTATAGAATCTTAAACTCAATACAAAACCTGAACTCTCTGGGTGCGGATTGTCCGCACTTAACTGTTCTTAGAATTCTGCACTTCTTTTTTGCCTTTGCACAGGCCTTTTTTATTTTTCCAATACTTTTCTTGGTCTCATCCTCTTTCTGAAAGTCATAGTAGTGGATGACCGCTCCTTTTTTTGCACATTTAAGAGCAACATCAAGGTATTTATCTGCTGCTGTTGGATGGGGCATAAGGATTCTATCGAATTTCTTGTTAAGTTTTGGAACAATATGCTTTACATCTCCGAGGAAGACACCTGTGTTGTTCAATTTGTTGATTAATATATTTTGCAAGGCATAGTTATGCGCTGTGGGATTAATCTCAACTCCGTACACCTGCTTTGCCTTTGTGTTCTTTGCAATCACACACACGTAAGGAGCGCATCCGCTGAACATCACAAGAATCTCTTCTGGCTTTTTTATTAGCTTGGCTATTCTTTTTCTGTCATTGCTAAGCCTTGGAGAGAAATAGACACTCTCAACATCCAGTTTCATAACCACATTGTTCTCTTTATGATCTGCTTCCTTGGTTTTTTCTCCTGCTAAATGCTTTAGTTTCTGAGTTCTGAAAACTCCTTCATGCTTACCTTTTTTTAGCACCGTCTTTATGTTCCTGCTTGTTTTTAGCACTTCTTTTGCTATCACTTTTTCTTTTTTATCAAGCTCTTTAGGAATCTCCAGGATTGCAATGTTTCCTATAATATCCATTGATCTGCGCAGATATTCCAAGTCATCCTTCTTCATTTTCTTTGTAAGAGAAGTCTTTAGATCAGCTGTTGCTTTCTTTTTTTTGAGAATCTTATAAACTAATTTGTATTTGGTCTTGAACTTTTTTTTGATGGGGAAATAAATATGTTCCTTGTCCTTCTTAATATAATGCTCTTTATCAAACAAATCCTTTTTCATTAAATCCTTTTTTACTTTTTCTGCTTCTTTAACAGGAACTTTTATACAGAGCATACATTCACCTAATAGGTATTTGTTTTTAAATATTTAGATGATGGAATAATCAAAGGACTATGAGCACTGCGCCTAGTATCATGATAACACAGGCAATACTTTTACGAAGAAGGTTCTCTTCATGGAATAACTCCCCTCCAATAAGGGTTGAGAAGAGCGCAGACATCCGTTTAATAGGAATAACAAGAGTGATAAGCACGCCTGGGAGCGAGACAGCATACTGCTGTGCCAGCCTGTAGCCAACTGTGAGAACAGCCACCACAAAGACCCATTTCCAGTTATTCTTAATACCCTTACCAATGCCATCAAAACCATCATGGAATAAGAGCATCATGACAACAAGGTTGAGCGCTAGAAAGAAATGAACCAGAGGCATGTATGTCAGAACCGGCACTCCCAAGCCGCCGTCAGCAGGGGTTCCTAATATTTTCTTATCGAGCACTGAGCTAAAACCATAGAGAAGGAGGGCTAGGAAGATGAATCTTATGTACTTTGACTTGAATATATGTTTTAAGGGCTCTAAAATGTTCTGGTGGCTATGGCTCTCTAGGAGATAAGCCCCTATTATTAAGATGAGGATTCCCATGCCCTGTATGAAAGTGATTCTCTCTCCGAGTAGGAGGGCTGCAATAATTGCTGTGAACAGGGGTCCAAACACCAGGAAGGGGCTGGTTATTGATATTGCAATGTGTCTTAAGGCCTTTGCAACGAATAAGAAGGCTATTGAGCCAAAAAAAGAAGCCCCGTATATGAGGTAAATGGCTTTGAGACTAAGGGAGGAGGGTTCTGCTAAAAAGAATAAGGGGAGGGTTATTATCATTGCAAAGAGTGCGAGCACTGCTGAGAATTCCATTGCATGCTGCCTAACTAGGGTCTTCTTCTGCACAATACTAGCTGCGCTTGCAATAATAGCTGCTAAAAAGACAAATATAATCCAAGCTGATTCCATATTATCTCACTTGTTTTGTTTATTAACCCACTAACCCGCTTTCAGACCAAAAGATTAATAGCACCAATAATGAACAAGATGACCAGGATGACAGCAATAAACTTGTTTATATACATGCTGTATTCTGGTTTTCTCTCACCAATTTTTTTTGCATTCAAAGCCATTAATACTACCAGAATGCCAACAATTGCTCCTGAGACTATGCCTGTTATGTTTAGTATTGATATGAAGCTGGCAATTCCACTAAATTTCACTAGCAGGAACAAGAGGAAAGGCACAAAGCAGGTTAACAGCCAAGAGGTATTTTTTCTGAGCTTATAATCATACCAGAAGAGTTCTTTCAGGGCAAGCCCCAAAACCAGGAAGGATGTTGCCATTGTGAACAGGGCAAACAAAGGCCCTATGAACGCTAGCTTTTCACCTAGGAGGGCTGCTAATCCAAGAGCGCCGATCTCATGAGTATTAACTCCTAGAACCCCCACCACTGATACTGCGAATAGGATATAAATCCCGAGGGGTATTAAGCTGCCTATAATTATTGCTTTTTTCATTTCCTTCTTATACTTTATGAGCTCTTCCCTCATCTCTGGGATAGCAGCAGTGCCTAGAAAGGCAAATAACACCACGCCATAAGGAATAAGAATTTTTGAAAAACTGAAGCCTGACAAATTAATCAAATCGATTCTTGGAAGGGCTAGGAAGAAGATGAATAATACAATGATGATTATAATTGGTATCACAAAGGCTTCTGACTCCTCGATTGCATTTAGCCCAATATAGACCAGCCAGGCCATGACTCCAAAGAAGATTATGCTACCTATTAATGGGTCCCAGCCAAAAATGCTCTTAAGGGCTTCTCCTCCGCCAAGAGTGTAAGCAATAATAGCACCATAAATCCCTACAACCATACTGATAAACATGAAATATTTACCGATTTTGCCAGTGTATTTCTCTGCATAGCCGGTTAGCTGGTGATTCCCCTTTGTCCTAAGAGTGATCTCCCCAAGGTAAAGATTAATTAGTAAGAGAATAAGTCCAAGACCCACTATATTCACAAGTCCGGTTATAAAACCTGCCTTTGCAATAACATAAGGAATTCCTAAGATACCTGCTCCTATAACACAACCTACAAGCGTAGATGCTGCTTCAAACAACCTCTTTTTTTTCATTAAGAATATCCTTATGAGGAGAGCTTTTATACTTTTCTGTTTTTAGAAATAGTCCCCCAAGCCTTTCTGATTCTTATCAGTGCTCTGCTCAAGTCTGTCCAATGCTTTTTCAATCCGCTCCCTGCTGAAATCATGCTCTTCGACAAGCATCTTAACAACCTTTTCCTTATCAATATCCTCCCATTCTAACTTATACCTGTCTGTGATTTTCATATGCTTGATTAGATTAAAAACCTCTTTCCAACTAAAGTTAAAGTGCTCACCCCACTTGGCTTCTTTAAACACTTCATCATACTTATGCTTGTGTTTTTTTATGAGTGCAAGAGCCTTCTTTGGCCCAATACCCTTAATTCCGCCGACATTATAATCGGTGCCCACAAGAATGCCCAGGATGATTAATTGGTCTTGGTCAATCTTTAGCTCTTTTAGCACCTCTTTTAATTCAATTACCTCAGGACTCACCTCTTCATAGGCATAAGCGCCTGGTTTTTTTCTCTTGCCGCTGATGGTTAGGTTTTTTACCAGCTTTGGAGCATTAAACATAAGGCAGTCAGCATCCTGGCTGAGCACATAATCAGCATCGCCTTTCTTGACAATGTATGATGCCTGTGCCTCTCCCTCGCTGGGAGCCTGAACAATGCACTGACCAAGGGCTCTTATTAGCTCCTTTGTATCCTCTATCATCTCGGGTGTTAGCCGACTTGTCCTGGCAGCATACTTCTTCATTTCATCCAAGTCTTCCTCTTTTTCTGCTTTTTTGAATTTCTTCTCAGCCTCTATCTTGAGCTCTTTTCGCCTCTCCCTCTCTTTTTCCTTTAGCTTGGGCACTTCTCCGTCAAAGCAGAAGATGAACCTCATGTTATAAGCCATGAGGCGAGTGATTCTGCTGAAAAGGCCGGTAAGATGACTGGTAACCCTTCCCTTGCTGTCTGTGAGAAGCGAGCCGTTCCTCTGCCTGATACTGCTAAGGAACTGGTAGAGAAGGTTATAGGTATCAACAGCAAGGGTCTTATTCTTTAAATCCTCAATACTAATCTCCTTTGGTGTTAGTATATCTGTGATTGCTAGGCCCATCTTATTCTATCATCTCCATTATTCTTTCTGCAAGAGGATAAAGGTTTATTGTGTCCTGGCGGTTATACTCTATCAGGGTATCAAGAAACTTCTTATTTCCTGTTTCTTCGTACTTTTTCCACATCTTGGTTGATATTCTTCTTTTGTTATCAACCTCTTCAACCCTGAAAATCTGGAAGTTCTGCTCAAGAGTCTTTAATCCTGCATCAAGTTCCATCCTTCTGGCAAGCAGGTAAAGGTCAACCACAGGAATCTTCTCTGGAATGACTCCTGGAAACTGCTTTTTTATTTCAGGAACATCATAGTTAATGCCATTAAAGGTGATTAGCAGCTTGCAGTCAGCAAAAATCTGCTTGAGATTCTCTGTTGTGAGGTTTACTCCTTTTACAAAGGAATGGTATTTAATTTCCCCTTCTTTCGGCCTGTACACCCCTATAACAGATATGGGTCCATTCCATCGGGTTGCTTCTACATCTATGCAGAGCGCCTGGAACTTTAGCTCTTTGTACAACTTTTTCCA
>CBFDDS010000028.1:0-7929 GCA_965603625.1 Candidatus Woesearchaeota archaeon | reverse complement strand
AAGGCAATGAAAGATAACAAAGCAAGGGCCTACTATGAAACCGTGGGCATGTTTGATGATGAGGAAAGAAAAGAGCTGCTCAAGAAAAAATATTATGAGGTAATAGATTATGCTTCTATTAACAAAGCCTTCTTTAACAGGAAAAAGGATTATATGAAGCAGTTGCAGTTCTTTGATTTCAAGAAGCTGCTTAGTGAGAGCTTTCTTATGAAAACTGACAGGATGACCATGGCAAAGCATATAGAAGCAAGAGTGCCTCTCCTTGACCACAGAATTGCAGAACTTGCCTTTAGGATTCCCAGTAGATACAAGCTGAAAGGATACTTCACAACTAAATATATATTTAAGAGAGCAGTAAGAAAGCACCTGCCCAAGAACATTGTTTACAGAAAAAAGCAGACTTTCCATGTCCCTGTTGAGAACTGGCTTGACAAAGACTTAAAAGCAACAGCTGATGATCTCTTGAATACCACCAAGCTTTTCAAAGAAAAGATTCTAGACCCGCACTATGTTAAGAAGATAAGAGATAATTATAATAAAGGCAAATTGTTTTATGCAAGGCAGATGTGGACCCTGATAAACTTTGAGTTATGGTACAGGATGTTTATTAAGAGGCAAAAGATAAAGTTATGAAAAATGAAAAAATTACCAAAAAACCCTTATCCCAAAAGGAAAATCTGGTTTGTAATCCCTGCTTACAACGAGGAGAAGAGCATTGGGAGAGTTCTGAAAGAATTAAAGAGTGCTGGCTACAAATATATTGTGGTTATTGATGACTGCAGCAAGGATAACACTTACAAAGAGGCAAAAAAACAAAAGGTTGTTGTCCTGAAGCACATTGTCAATCGGGGACAGGGAGCTGCTCTCAGGACTGGCATTGATTATGCTCTTAAGAATGGCGCAGAATACATTGTTACTTTTGACAGCGATGGACAGCACAGGGTAGAAGACCTTCCGGCAATGCTTAGACCTGTTGTTAAGGGAGAGGTTGAGGTCACTCTTGGCTCAAGGTTCCTGAAAAAAACCAAGATGCCTTTTAGCAGAAGAGTGCTGTTGAAAGGCTCTGTTCTTGTCCAGTGGATATTCTATGGTGTAAAGCTTACAGATGCCCATAATGGCTATAGAGTTCTTAACAGGAAAGTAGCCCAGAAGATAGAGATTAATGCCGACAGAATGGAGCATGCCTCTGAGATAGTAGAGGAGATTGTAAAAAAGAAAATAAAATATAAGGAAGTTCCTGTCGTTATAAGATACACTGGATATTCCATGAAAAAGGGAGAAGGCTCTTTCTTTGGTGCAATAAAGGTACTGTTCAAGATGACTATGAGAAGATTGACGCATTAGAACAGGCTTGGCAGGTGTTTTATGCCATGCCCCACTATTCTTGGATTATTAAGTGCGGTGCTTATAATCAATTGGAACAGCCTATCCCTATTAACTCTTTGCAGTGCTTTTTTTGACTCTTGGTTATCCAAATCCTTGATTAATTGATTCCAGTCCCTTGCTGAGAATGAATCCATGACTTTTCTTAGCTTAAGATTAAGCCATAGAGCCGGCTGTAAGTGAAGATATATCCCAGCATCATAGCTGAGATTATTTTTTATGCTGTGTGCGAGTATTTCTGCTGACCTTAGGCCAGGAACAAGGCCTCCTCCTGTAGTTGCCTTTACAAAGCCAGCAGCATCACCGGCTAGAAAAACATTCTTTTTCCTGAAATTGGCCCATGGATTGAAGACAGGGATTAATCCTCCTTGCTTAGCAACAATTTTTCCTTGGTAGGTCTTTAATAACCTGTTAAACTGCTCTTTAGGATTCCCTGTGGAGGCAGCGCCCACTCTTAAAGTGCTCTTGTTCTCAGGAACAGCCCATGCAAAGCCATTCTTGGAAGGATAAAAATCAATGATATTATTATTTTTCTTTTTGATGATTGCCTGCAGGCCAATAAAGAACTTTTTATTGTCGCATATCTCCTGATTCTTGGCTACAGCGCTGCGCGGGCCGTCTGCTCCGATTAGATAGGTGAATTTGTGCTTCTTTATTCTGCTGGATTTTAAGTCTTTGAGAAGCACTGTCTTTTCCTTTAGCAGAATAAAGCTGTGGTTAAAAACAAATTTCACTCCTTTTTTCTTTGCAAGCTTGTAGAAGTAAGTGTCGAATTTCTGCCTGTCAATGATTAAGTCTGGTTTTTCCAGTTTTAGTTTAATAAATTTATTATTTGGTGCATAAATACGCACATCATCTGCTTTGTTTATCACAAAATCATTTTTCTCAGGAACAAACTTGAAAATTTCTTGTGTCACAATTCCTGTGCACTGAACTGGCAAGCCCACCCCTTTATGCTCTTCAAAAACAGTAACCTCATAATTACCAGCGAGCAGGCTAGCAAGATAACATCCAACAGGGCCGGCACCAATTATTGCTATCATTTCTGAGTAAAGAAAAAGAAGAATGTTTATATAGTTTGTTGAAATACCCTCGAGCAATGGAGATCAAGACTCTGGGGGATCTTGTTTTTGAAACTCTTGAAGAATACAAACAAGAAAATAATCCTAAAAGGAAGTGGTATGATAAATATTTGAGTAACCTGGAGCACAATGTTGCTGAGCATTATTCTAAATGGGTTATGGGGATATCATTAGTCTCTGGGATAGCAGGAGCCCATCTCCTGGGAGAATACTATGAAACCCTAAAATCAGCCAAGAACCTTGCCTGGTTCTTTAGCTTCTCTGGTTTTTGCAGCGGAGCATTAATGGGATATGCAGCCAGTGCGTATCTGCTAACAAATTCTGTTGGAAAAAGGCTTTACTCTAAGATTAAGAGCAGTGCAAAGAAGAGCAAAGAAAAGAGGTGGAATGTTTTTAGGTACCCTAAAGTATTATCTATTGCCACAACCACTGCTCTTCACTGGAATAGGATATCAAAGATTCCTGATAACATCTCTGCTTTTGACCTTGGTTTCATAGGAATGACGCTGTTAGGAGCAAACATAGCCTTTCATCTTGCAAGAGACACAGTGGCTATTGGAAAAGATGCTTTCAAAAACCTGTATGATGCAGGGCGCTGCTGGTTGATATATACAAGGCATGCAAAAAAACCAGATGATAGAATTAAAGCGCTGGAGAGGCTTGTTAATAAGAGCGGTTCAAACCAGGCTAAATATGCTCTTGGAAAGAATCTTATGAAGAGGGATGTAATAGAAGGCCTTGCTTATGCTAGAGAATGGATTGATGAATTAGGAAGAACAAGGGATGAGCTGAAGTTTAAAACCTTAAAGGGTTATGATACTGGTGTTAAATATACCCAGCTCTTTGGTAAGAGGGATAATCTATTTTCTTTTTTTGACTTGGTATACAAGATAATGCTTGAAGATAAAAAAGCAGCAGAGAGAATTATTGAGAAAGCGCACGAGAATTTACAAGAGGACAAGGTGGGGATGGACTGCCCCTTAATCTATATATACGAGAAAATCTCCAAGAAACCCCAGACCGAGAAATGGGCTGAGCTGGCAATTAAAATGAGAAGGCTGGCTAAAGAAGGCAAAGAGGTTAAAAGATTCAGCAGTTCTGAGGGCGAGGTCTATACCTCTCCAAGCGCAGCAGGCTATGTGCTTCTCAAAGACTTCCGCTTCAACTCTTTTAGGAGATTCTTAAAACAAACATTCGAGCACCAAACCTTAATAGAGCACAATAAAAGGAGTGAACGACCCCTTGCGTTTTTAGGAGAGAATGGCAATTCCTCTATTCTTGCGACAATGGAAGGAGAGCAGAACCTTAGGGAAGAGTTAAGAGATAAAAGCCCAAGTTATAGATGGAAGGTTTTTGAGGAGACAATCTATAAAATAACCGGGGAGCAGAGAATTCTCTTTGAAAAACTTAAGCCCTACAATGGCACATACTACACCGAGATTGTTATGGATGACAAGATATATCCTCTTCTTTTTGACATCCTTAATCTTGATACAGAGCTCTACCACAGAGCCTTTGTTGGTGATGATAAGAGGAAAAATCGTTTTGGCAAGAACAAGTTTTTACAGGGTTTATGGCGGGAGTTGCTTGATTTTGAGGGTAAATCCTACGCACTCATAGAATTAACCCTTAATCATGGGGATAGTTTTGGCACTAACCGTACAAGACAGGGCCGTTTTGATGCAAAGCATATAATAACAGACACTATTTATGATACAAGCTACTTCTCTCTTGACCCCAGCTTCCTTGACTTTGGAAGAGAAAGAAAGGCTGAAACAGCTTTCAATGCCTATAAGAATGTTTATAGACCTTCTAATAATTCTAATAACAATGGATTTAAGACTGAGTTCATGAACTCCTTTGACTGCATATACTCTGTTCACAACGGCCTAGGCCTGTCTGCTTCCCAGAATGCTAATGGATACCCTGAAATCGGGGCCAGTATTCTAAAAGAGGTTGTAGCCTGTTCTGCTGGGAGAGAATACCGGGATAGCCTGATGAGGTATCTTGAGAACAGCCAACAGGCAAATGAGCTGTTAAGAATGATGTAAAAGAAATAAATCTAAAAATCTAATTTACTCAAAGCAGTGGGTTCTGCCCGCCGTATAATGCCTGGAACCTGTCATGCTTATACTCTAATGAGAAGATGTCGTTGTTACAGGCAGTTGCTCTCATCTTTATAATGCTGACTTCTCTCACAACATTTCTCCTGAAAGGGGTGAGCTTTAGAAATACGATTGCATCACTCAGGAACTCTTCTATCTCGAACTCACTGAACCTGCCGCTCTGGGGTTGGCACTCTGATATAAGGAAAGAAGTGATGTCAAGGTCTCTCAGGAACTCGAACAAGTAGAACAGCTCTATCCTTGGGTTCTCAAACCTTGAGAGCACGTACAAGGCGCTAAGAGAGTCAAGGCAGAAGAGCTTGCACTCAACCTCTTCCTTTATCTTCTTAACCACATTCTTGATAACATTGAGCCAGCTCTTGTTATCGGCTGTTTTTACATCACGAATCTCCTTTCTTATACATCCAATATCAACCAGTACCATGCCTCCGTCACCACTGCTCTTCAGCTTGGCAATAGAGGTTCTCAGCTCTGACAAGTCCCTGATAACAATTAGGTTTATCTTGCTCATGTCAAAGTTCATGTTGACCATTTGCTTGATAATTGAGTAGTAGGATTGCTCAAGGGAGCAGTAAACACCAATCTTGCCCTTTAAGGACTCATTATAAAGAATATTAAAGGCTATAGAAGATTTCATGGTACCAGCGCTTCCGCTGATAAGGGTTATATGGCCTTCTGGCACACCCCCTTCTATGTTGTCATCCAGGCCTTCTATGTAGAGGGGTATCCTCTTTATCTCGGATTTACTAGAAATAACACCCACCATTACCCTTAACACCTCTTTTTTATGAATATTATGCCTTTCTTTTTTATTAATCTTTCTCTTTTTAAAACTTTTTCCTTATTTATGCCTTATTCGTCCTTATGCACGAGGTCATTGACCTTGCCAGGCTTGGTGTTCACTACAATACTCTTATTATCAGGAATATAAGCGCAGCCCACAATAATGCCGTCAGTTCTGAACTGCCATATCTTCTTGCCAGCCACTTTTCCAGGCTCCTGGGTGATTATATCACTGTAGTGCCCTGCCTGTTGCACCACTCCGCTAATGCCAGGCACAAAATCAAGCACATAACTACCCTCTGAGTCAAGCACATAGATGTTGTGGTCATAGCTGCCGACAATAACCTCTTTTTTGCCGTCTCCATCAATATCCTTAACCATGGGCTCACTTGCAACCCAGAAATCAGTCTCATAACTCCAGAGGCGGTCTCCCTGGGGACTAAGGGCATAGACATTATTATCACAACTGCCGAAGAATATCTCTAATTTCTTGTCATCATTGATATCAGCCAGGCATGCCTTTGCAAGGATGGCCCCTTCTGTCTTATAATTCCAGAAAAGCTCTCCTGCTTCATCAAGCACATACAGATAATGGTCATTGCTCCCAATCACTATGAATAACCGGTCATCACCGAAGAGTTTTCCAATAGCAGGCTGGGCAAATATCTTGTCCTTTGTCTTGAACTCCCAGCGCATGTCCCCTTTTCTGTCTACACAGAAAACCTTGCCATCATCAGCGCCAAACACTATGCATGGCTTCTCTTTATGCATAATGCCTGGAGTGCTCTGGACAGGACTGCCAGCATCAAAGCGCCACACCAGCTTTCCCTTGTTGTTAAGCACATAAAGCTTGCTGTCATAGCACCCAAAGATAATCTTTACATCATCATCTTCATACAGGTCATAAAGCAAGATCTGGCCCCTGACAGGACCCCCTGCCTTGTACTTCCAGAGCAGCTTGCCCTTGTCATCCAGGACATATATTATGCCAAGCTCAGTTCCAAACACAATCTCATTCCTGCCGTCACCATTAATATCCCCAACATTTGGCGGTGCTTCTATACTGCTCACAGTATCTGTGTCAAGAAACATGAGCTCTACCTCATCAACCTTTTCATTAGAATCATAGAACCACTTAATGCCAGAATCAGCGTCAAGCACAAAGAGCTTGCCTTTCTTAGTGCCGAACACTATCTCTTTTTTGCCATCATTATCAATATCTGCAACTAGTGGCGGGCTAGAGATAGCACTCTGTGCGTCAAAGTCCCACTTCAAATCAATCCTGCCTGACCTCTTTTTTGAGAGCTTTTTGAAGCCAAAAGTAATCTTACCCATCTAGGTAAAGATACGAGAACAGAGTATATATACTTTTTGATTTTTTTTCACTACTCTACCAATTTACAATAAATTTATAAACACAAATATCAAGGTTTGGTTTATGGGTAAGGAACTCATAGAGATAGTAAAAAAAGAGGTGCTTGCTGGCAAAGGCGTTGAGGGTATAAAAGCAGAGCTTCTTAATCAAGGCTTTCTTGAAGACGAGATTATGGAGGCCATCCAGAAGGTTAAGGGAGCAGAGAGAACCAGGGATGAGAAAAAGAACAACGCCTTGCTTTCAGTAAAAGAGGTTTTTGATAGAGTTGGCTATGGATTTGCAAATGTGCAGTTTATTAATATCTTATTCCATCTGACTGGCGCGGGTTTTTTCCTGATTGGAATTGTCAATGGCTTAAAGGCCATTATGTCCCTGTTGATATCCTCATTTCTGCAAGAGTACTCCAAGGTTAGGAGTGTGGGTAAGAAGTTCATGAGCAGAGCAGGCATTCTGTTTGGGCTTAGCTTCTTGTTCATAGCCTTTGCAGTTGTTATCAAGTCAGTTCCCTTGTTTGCAGTTGCCCTCTTTGTGGGAAGTATAGGAGTAGTCACCTATGGTGATCTTTATAACAGGCTTGTAGAGCAGACTCTGAAAAAAGAAAAAATGAGCAAGTTCCTGCTCAGGATATCTCATTATGGTGTCCTGATAACAGGAATCTCATTCATTATCTCTGGTTTTCTCTTTGATAAGTTCCCTATGGTTAATGCTGCCAAAATTGTGATTCTTGGCAAGAGCTTCCCAGTCTACGGCTATCTGATAGCCTTTGAGATAACCGCAATTGTGTTCATACTCTCAGGCTATGTGCTGCACTATGTTAAGGAGAGGAAGGTAGATACAGAGAAAATCAAGGGTTTTGTAAGCACTTATTATCATAACATAAGAGAGCAGACAAAGAGGTTTGTACAGAACAAGTATCTGGTTACCTTATTAATTGCAGGCTCGATAACAGGCTTGGTTCAGATACTCGGCAATTCCTACTATGGGATTTTCATCTATAAAGAGTTCTTTTTCATTGGCTTTGGGGGATTCCTGAATGTGGCTGTGATATTCACCTTTGCCCTTATAGTCTCATTCCTAGGGCCAGCCTTCTCGAGATACCTCAACAGAAAGGTAGGGCTTGCACCATCCCTTGTTTTTGGAACCCTGCTCCTGGCCATGATGCCCTTGGTAGCTGCTTATA
>CBFDDS010000027.1:0-7975 GCA_965603625.1 Candidatus Woesearchaeota archaeon | reverse complement strand
TACTGGGCTTAACAAGAAAAGAGATTGATGACAGGTTCAATGAAATAGTTGATTTTGCAGAAATAAGAAAATTCATTGACACTCCTCTCAAGGACTTCTCAACTGGCATGCTCGCAAGGCTGGCCTTTTCCATAGCCAAAGAGGTTGATGGAGAGATATACATGATAGATGAAGTCCTGGCTGTCGGGGATGAAGAGTTTCAGAAGAAATGCCTTCGGGTTTTTGAAGAGTTCAAAGCCCTAGGAAAAACCTTGATATTTGTGTCTCATAACACAGACCTAGTAGCAGAAATATGCGAGAATGCCTTGTATCTAGACAAAGGAAGACTTGTAAAAATAGGAAAAGCAGGACCTGTAATAAAAGCCTATTCTAAATACAAAAAAGCAAAAGAAAAGAAAGAGAGGGAAGTGAATCCTATTGTCAGAATGATGGAGGAGGAAAGAAAGAAGCTATTAGACGAGAAAATAGGAGTTGAACAAATAAAAAAAGAACTAGAAAAAGAAAAGGAGAAAATAGACAAAGAAAAAAAGGAATTGCACAGTGAAAGGATAGAGATAAGGAATGTAGAAGAAAAAGTTCGAAAAAAAGCAAAAGAAGTGGATTTGGCAAGAACTGATTTGATTCTAATAAAAGAAAGAAGGGGAACAAGAGAAGTTGAAATAACAGATGTGAAATTTTATAATAAAAAAGGAAAAGAAAGCAAGACCTTTAGAACAGGAAACCCCATAAAAATAGTGCTGGGCTACAACGCAAAAAAGAAGATAAAGAACCCGATGTTTGGGATAGGCTTCTATGACCATAAGGGCAGATACATAACAGGACCAAACACAACATATTCAGGATTAAAAATACCCTTTATTAAGGGAAAAGGCAAAATTATTTATGAAGTTGAATCACTCCCTCTTCTTGCAGGAGAGTACTTTTTTTCAGCAGCAGTTCATGATGAAAACGAGATCAAATGCTATGATTTCCATAATAAGCTTTACACAATAAAAATAATCAAAGGGGGAACAAAAGAGAGGTACGGGCTTGTGGAAATTCCTTGCACTTGGAAGCATGAAAAATGAAAAAGGCAAAGGGCAAGAAAAAGAGCAGTAAGGGTAAGAAAAAGGTAAGTAGAAGTAGCAAAAAAAGAGCAGAATACCCACTGGTCAGTTTTGTAATAGTAAATTACAATGGGATGGCTTACCTGAAGAAGTGTTTTGATTCTATACTCAAGCAAAAATATCCACAGAGAAGAATAGAAATCATCATGATTGACAATGGCAGCTCTGATGAGAGCATTTCCTTTGTAAAAAAGGCTTATCCCAAGATCAGAATAGTGAGGAATAAGGATAACAATTACTGCAAGGCAAATAACCTCGGGATAAAAAGAGCAAAAGGAGAGCTTATAGCCACAGTTAATACTGATGTGATTCTTGACAAGAACTGGCTGATTAGATTGATAAAGGAGATGAAAACAGATAAGAAAGAAAAGATATGTGGTGTTGGGGGCAAAATCTATTTCTTGAATGGCTTAATCCAGAGTGCTGGACAGGTAATGACACCAGAACATATCTGGAAGGATATTGGATACATGCAAAAGGAAAAAGGTAGATATAACAAAAGGAAAACGATGATAAGCCTTAATGGCGCTGCAGTTCTTTACAGAAAAAAATGCCTGGAGGAGCTGGGAGGCTTTGACAAGGATTATGTGATGTACTATGACGAGGCAGACTTTGGCTTAAGATGCAAGAAAAAAGGATTGAAAATGGTTTATGTACCTGGAGCAGTAGCCCATCACAAGGTTAAAGGAACAGCGACTAAAGAAGTGTTTGAATACTATTTTGAAAGAAACAAGCTTTTACTATTAGCAAAGCACGCCCCACATATACTAAGAGAAAGAATTCCAAAATCAAAATTCATTATCAACACAAAGTCCAGTTTACTAAAAAAAGAGTTGTCCTTGATACTCAGGGCTGCAGGATTTGATAGAAAAATGAATCAGTACTTGACAGACGCCATAGTGAATACAAAAAAACATGTGGAAGAGGAAATAACAACAGAGAAGGATAAAATGATTGACTACAAGAGCAGGATGGTGGAGGATAAGAAGAGGATAATAAAAGAGAAGGAGGAGCTTATCCAGAAAACAGAAGGAGTACTACAAAAGTTGTATAGAGAAAAAGAAGAAGTAATAGAAAAACTAAAAAAAACAAATCAAAAAGCAGACCAAGTTAGGAAAGAGAGAGATGAAAAAATAGACCAACTAGAAAAACAAAACAAAAACAAAGAAAAAAACATACAAGATTTGTATAATGAGAAAGAAGATTTAATAAAGCAGGTAAAACAAATCAACCAGAAACTGAACAGGTTAAGAAGATATAAGGATGAAAGGATTTCTCAGATAAGGGAAAAGAAGCAAAAAGAGATTAATAACCTCCTAAAAGAAATAGAAAAAACAAAAAAACAAAAAGACAAAGAGATTAACAACCTCCTAAAAGAAATAGAAAAAACAAAAAAACAAAAAGACAGGGAGATTAAAAGGCAGAGAACCCTTAACCAGCAGAAGAAAGATGAGCTCATAAGGCTAAGCAGGTGGATAGAGGCTGCAAAAAAAGAGCTGGCCTGGAGAAGGGAGACTCTGGAATCCATCTACAACTCACGCTTATACAAGTATGTTGGCAAGCACGTATGGGATATACATAACAGATTGATTGGAAAAAAGAGGAAAAGCAATAAGAAAAGGTAAAAATGAGAATAGCCTTGGTATCTGTACCGGTCTGGACAATAGGAACTCCGCCCCTTAATATCTCCTACCTAAAGGCTTATCTTAAAGAGAGCGGCTGTCAAACAAAATGTTTTGATGTTAATACAGAGTTATATCATCGGCTCAAGCCAGAACAAAGGATTTACTGGCAGACCCAGCACTACAATGACTGGCAGTGGGAGGACGAGTACAAAAAGGCAGTGTTTCCAAAGATTGTTGAGCCGAATATAGATTTCTTTGTTGATAAGCTTCTTGCTTTTAAGCCAAAGATTGTTGGAATATCAGTTTACTCCCCATGCTTCACCAAAACTCTTGCAAAAAAACTAAAAGAAAAAAACCCAGAATTACTCATTGTGCTGGGCGGGCAGGTGTGCATTGACCAGATGCAGGGTTTGCAGCTCAAAAAATCAAGAGATATAGACATAATTGTGAGAGGAGAGGGAGAGCATACCCTGAAAAGAATAGCAGATGTTTTTGGCAAGAAAGGAAAGGTTGAGGATTGCAAGGGCTGCCTTGTCAGAAAAGGCAAATCCTTTGTTGACTGCGGAGAGGATGAGCGGATTAAAGACCCTGACAGCATACCCTATCCTGACTTTGACGATTATAACCTGGAACTGTATTATGATGATTATGAGTTAACAAGAGCAGCTAAGGCTTTACCGATAATCCTATCAAGGGGTTGCAACAATCCCTGCGATTTCTGTCTCCAAAGGAAGGTGTGGAAGGACAAACTGTTTGCAAGAAAAGCAAAAAGCGTGTTTTATGAGCTTGTTCGCAATAAAGAAAAGTATGGTATCACTAAGTTCGTGTTTGCTGACTTACTGCTAAACGGAAACCTGCTTGAGCTTGAGCGTCTGTGCGACTTGATAATAGAAAACAATTTTCCGTGCAGCTGGTGGGGGAGTGCAAAGATTGACAAAAGGATGGATCTCAATTTTTTCAAGAAACTGAGAAAAGCAGGATGCCACCAATTGGATTTAGGAATAGAGTCTGCATCCGACCATGTCCTAAAGGCAATGGGAAAGACCTACACCTCAGAGGATATAAGAGAATTCCTAAAGAATATGAAGAAGGCAGACATAGCAATAGGCTCAAACTTTATCCTCGGCCATCCCTCAGAATCAAGAGAGGAGTTCATGAAAACCCTGAAATTCATAAAAGAGATGAGGAAGTTCACAACCAAGAAACCCTGGCCAACCTACTGCGCAATTTTCAGAGGAACAGGTTTGTATAATAAGCTCAAGAACAATAAGGATTTCAAGTATGATGCTGTCTCTTGGGCTTACAAAGACAATACTTTTGAGGAAAGAGAGAAAAGAGCAGAGATGTTCAGACTCCTGTGCCTGGAGCACTACAAAGAGTTTGAAATGTTTGATGTCAAAAAATCAAAATTTCCTATGATAAAATGGAAAGAATTTATCTAAGCTTTGATTTAGAGGAATGGAGGATTCCTGAGCACAATGGAATTAAGAGTAAATATAATGCAAATACGTCTTTCTCTTACAAAGGAACCCTAAGGCTCCTGGGTCTTCTCAAAAAACACAGCATAAAGGTTACTTTTTTTGTTACTGGCTATTTTGCACAAAAAAGGCCTGGCCTGATAAAAAAGATAATCAAAGAAGGGCACGAGATAGCAAGCCATGGCTATAAGGATGGAGACTACAACAAGTTAATGCCAGAGGAGATAAGAGAGGGAATAATGAAAACAACCAAGATTCTCACAAGAATAACAGGAAAAAAGCCTTTGGGTTTCAGAACACCCCAGTTCTCAGTTAATGATACTGTACTCAGGGAGATTATAAAAGAAGGCTACAGCTATGATTCCTCAATTCACCCAACGATTATTCCCAGATATAAGAATGATTACCCAAAAAAACAAGAGCCATACATTCTGGAGCTAAGTTCAAATGAAAAAATCAAAGAAATACCTGCTTCTGTAATGCCTCTCATCAGAGGACCCATCTCCTGGGTTTGGATGCGCAATATAGGGATGTGGTGGACCAAGCTTGGGATGAAGCTGAATCTCAGAGCAGGAAAGAGCGCTGTTATATACCTGCACCCCTGGGAGTTTGTGAATCTGCCCAAAATAGGGGGTGTGCCTTCATACATAACAAGGAATTGCGGGAATAGGTTCCTTAAAAAACTGGAAGGGTTGATTAAGAGCTTTAAGAAGTATGAATTCGGACTAATAAAAGACATGGAAACGAAAGCAAAGAGCAAGGTAGAGCACTACTTTGACACCAAAGCAGTTGGATACAATAAGAGCAGGAGGAAGGGGCTAGTTGGGGGTTTGGTCTTAAGGGAATCAGAAGCAGCTCTTGAACTGCTTAATGTGAAAAAAGGAGAGAGTGTTCTTGACTGCGGGTGCGGAGCAGGCTTTTATGGCATCAAAATAAAAAGACTCGGCGGAGAATACCTCGGGGTTGATATATCTGAGGAAATGGTTGAGCAGGCAAAAAAGAATGGCTTGAAAGCAAGGATTGCTGATATACAGAGCTTCAGGGGTGAAAAGAAGCTTGATAAAATCCTTATCTCAAGCTCTATAGAATTTTGCAAAGAACCGGGGAAAGCAGTTCATAATTGCAGCAAAAATCTGAGAAAGGGCGGTCTGCTGGTGGCTACTTTTCCCAGACTCAATCCAATAGGAATTCTGTATTACTTATTCCACCTGCAGCATGGTTTTAAGATCAAGCTTTACTCATTAAAAGAAATAAAAAAATTCCTGAGCAGAGGTGGTTTCAAAATAAAGAGTACAAAGAGGCCTAATTCTCTTGTTTATGTTGTGCTTGCAAAGAAATAAAAGAAGCATAGAAAGAGAAAGAATCAACTAGAAAGGATCAACTGCCCTTCATCACTCCCTTGAACAAGACATGCAAGCCCCTTGCAAAGGGGCCTAAGCGCCTAATGCTAAATAATCTCAGGAAATAATCCCATGCGATTCTCGGCCTTAGGTAGAATTCCTTGTATGTCCTAAGATAACACTTCTCTAAGTCTTTTTTTGTCAGTCCCTTGGGCTCATACACCACCCAAAACATGTTGTACTTGTTATATCCATCGACTACTTTTCCGTATTTGTTGACATCAGGATACAATTCACATCCTGGAAAGGGAGTAAAATAAGCAACACTAACATCCTGTAGCTTCAACTTCAATACTAAGTGCCTTGTCTGCTCCAGGGTCTTCTTGGTCTCCAAGGGATTGCCTATCATTATAAGCCCCTTAGTCCTGATTCCAACATCATTGAATACATCCACTGCATTTTCGACCTGCTTCAGAGTAATCCTTTTTTTAAAGAAGTCAAGTATCTTCTGGCTCCCAGATTCAATGCCAAAATTAACCTGCCATAGGCCCCCTCTCTTTAATTCAGTTAGATAATCTTTTGATAGAACATCAGCTCGTCCCAGACAGTTAAACTTCAAGCTAATACCGTGTTCTTTCATAAGCCTTATCAATTCCAGATTGCGCTTCCTGAAAATAAAGAAATTATCGTCATGAAACATGATTGACTTAATCTTATACTTATCCACAAGCCATTTTATCACTTCAAAGACATACTCTGCACTATGAGCCCTCACCCTGCTTCCGCAGATGGTCTTATCACAAAAGGTGCACTGCTCTGGACAGCCCCTGCTGGTGATAAAGCTTATTGAAGGAAGCCTTATTATGGACTGAACAGGCAGACGATAGTATTTGTTCAGATTAGGCAGCAAGTCAAAGGCAGGCTTAGGAAGTTCATCCAGATTAGTGATATACGGTCTTCTCCCTGTTTTTATTAGCTTGCCCTTGTGCTTGTAAACAATCCCTTTGATGTCTTTCAAGGGCTTCTTGTTCTCAAGGGCATCCAACAGTTCTATGAGAGTGTACTCCCCTTCGCCGATCACACCAACATCAAAATAAGGCATAACTTCTTTTGGAAGAATGGACACATGGCACCCGCCGATTATCAGTTTGGCTCTTGTCTTTTTTCTCAAATACTTGGCAATTCTTATGGCAGCATTAAGAGCGTATGTTGTTGCTGTTATGCCAATATAGTCTGGCTTGTACTTCAAAGCCTTTTCTGCGGTTTGCTTAAGGTTGTATCTAAGGGCAGCAGCATCAAGAATATAAGGCTTGTATCCCTGCTCACGAACCATGCCTGCCAGGTAGCACAGGCCAAAAGGAGGGTCGCTGCTCTCTCCAGGAGCAAAGTCAGAGTAAGTATCCTCGTCACGCCTGGGAGGATTAATAAAAACAATGGTTTTTCTTTTCTTTTTCATTTTCTAAATATGTGCTTTGAAAACACATCCAAACCTTTCAGTAAATAAATCACTTGTTTAGGATTATCAATTCTTTTAATATAATCAAAAACAATTTTTGGCCTGAGATAGAATTCCTTGTAAACAAGAGTGTAGTAATGCACTAAATCCTTTTTCTTTAGTCCTTTTGGCAGGAAGACTATCTCAAAAAAGTTGTATTTGTCAAAATCATAGCTAACCTTTCCATATTTTTCAATAACAGGGAAAATCTCTGAGCCCGGTAAGGGTGTAAAATATGTCACCCCGATATCTGTTATCTTAAGTCTCTTGATAAGCCTTCTTGTCTGCTCCAGGGTCTTCTTGGTCTCCAAAGGATTGCCCAGCATAAAGAAGCCCTTGCATCTAATGCCCAAGCTATCAAGGGTGTTAACTGCCTTTTCAACCTCTTTTATCGTGATATTTTTCTTAAAGAAATTCAGGATTTTCTGGCTACCGCTCTCAATACCAAGGTTAATCTGCCACAAGCCTCCCTGCTTAAGTTTTTCTAAGTATTCCCTTGAACTATCAGCTACTATCATATCAACCCTTGCCAGACAGTTGATTCTCAGCTTAATGCCTGCCTTTTTGAGCAGCTTTAGAAGCTCCAGGTTTCTCTTCTTGAAAACAAGGAAATTATCATCATGAAACATTATGGCCTTGACGCCATACTTCTGCACAAGATCTTTGATTAGTTCGAATAAATACTGTGCGCTGTGAGTTCTTAATCTATTCCCAAAAATCCTGCGGTCGCAAAAAGTGCACTGTCCATAACATCCCCGACTGCTAATCAAGCTCATTGAGGGATACTTAGTCATTGACTGTACTGGAAGCTGATAGTACTTGGGTATGTGTGGTATCAGATCAAAGGCTGGCTTGGGAAGCTCATCAAGGTCCTTGATTAAAGGCCTTGGCTTGTTAATGATAACCCTACCTTTCTGTTTGTACACTACAC
>CBFDDS010000026.1:0-8117 GCA_965603625.1 Candidatus Woesearchaeota archaeon | reverse complement strand
CACCTGAATTAGCACCCAACATGGCCGTGGGCTACACCTATGAAAATGGCGCGTATAAGGCGGAGGAGTTTGAATATTTTAACGGTATCATGCCGACAGGCTCAATGAGCGCGACTTCCACGGATATGGCTAAATTCATGATTGCACACCTCAAAGACGGGCGTTATGGTGGGACAGAGACCAGTATGATTGCCCCTGCTTCTATCAGCTCGTGAGCATTATCAGCATTAACTCCTCCGTCAACAGCAAGGTCTAGCATGGGCATCTTCTTTCTGATGCTCTTAACCTTTGTGACCTGGGTTTTGAGGAGCTTCTGCCCTCCCTTGCCGGGTTTAACAGTCATCACCAGGAGCATGTCAACATCCTTTAGATAAGGCTCTATCTTCTTCACAGGAGTCTCAGGGCTAATAGCCAATCCCACCTTTACGCCCTTTTTTTTGATATGCTCTAACAGCTTTCTAGGAGCACGGCAGGCCTCGAGATGGAAGATAACAGTGTCAGCACCTGCTTTTATGTACTTATCAACCACTTTATCAGGCTGTTTAATCATCAAGTGAACTGTTTTCTTTAAGTCAGTGCTAAGCTCAGCCACCAATTCATGGTCAAAGCTCTTCTCCTTTACAAACTTGCCGTCCATAACATCGAGGTGAACAGAATTAGCATTACTAACACGCATAAGGGCCTGTTCAACAACAGTCTTATCCTCATAATCCAATGACAAGATGCTAACAGATACTTGTACAAACAATAATACCACCCGGTAAGTAAGAAGTAGCGACGATTATTTATAAACTTTGTTGTTATTCCAAGTGTTCAATCAACATTCCTAAAACCTTTCTTGCAGTGTCTTTTACATACATCAGATGCACTCCTTCTTTTATCAATCTTCCCAGGTGCTCTGGATTCTCTATGTCGCACTCCACCATATCTTCCAGTTCCCATCTACAGCCCTCGTTTATAGGCTCTCCTTTCCGTCGAGGCTTGAAGGAAAACCTCTCCAACTCCTGTACCAGTCTTGACCGGTAGCCCTCTCTCTTAGGTTCAGGAATTGTCTGTATTGTGTAATCAACAAGGGCTGCGTAGAACCTCCCATACTTAGCAGCACGCCCTTCTTTCATCAATATAATAAAAAAAGAAGGGCTGTTTATATTTTTATCGATACTCAAAACTAGAAAATTTTATATAACTCTTACACTATACATTTTATTATGGATGAGAAAAAGAAAAAAATAATCTTTGCAGCTGACCATGCTGGCTACGAGTTAAAAGAGAAGCTTAAGAGTGTTCTTGAAGAGAATGAGATTCCTTTTGAGGATGTGTCTCCAGAGCTGGTAAAGGATGATGATTATCCTGATCATGCCTTCAGAGGCGCCAGAAAGGTTGTAAGGGAAAATGCAAGGGGTGTGTTCTTGTGCGGCAACGGCATGGGCATGTGTATTGCTGCTAACAAGGTTAAGGGTATCCGTGCAGTAAGGGCTTATAATGAGAAGACCGCAAGAATGAGCAGGCAGGAAGATGATTCAAATGTTCTCTGCATCGGCGCAAGACTAACAGATGAAGACACTGCTAAAAAGATTCTCAAGGCATGGCTCACAACACGGTTCCTGGAAGGAAGGCATGTCAGAAGGGTTGAGAAGATAAAAGAGTTTGAAAAAGAATAAACACTTCAGAACTTCAGCTTCTTACTAGCATAACCACTCTTTTTTAAGTCTGCTTCTATCTCTATCAGTCTGTTGTACTTTGCTGTTCTCTCTGCCCTGCAGGGTGCTCCGAGTTTTATCTGGCTTGCTCCTATGCCAACAGCAAGGTCAGAGATATATGGGTCCTCTGTGTCTCCGCTTCTATGAGAAACAACTATCTCCCATCCTGCTTCTACTGCTATCTTTGCTGCTTTCAAAGCCTCGGTTAGGGTTCCTATCTGGTTAACCTTAAGAAGCAGGGCATTGCACAGGCCCTCATTTATAGCCTTTCTCACCCTTGTAGAACTGCTCACAGTAAGGTCATCCCCTACTACCTGGGCCTTCCTCTTCTTAGCAACTGTCTGCATGAACTCTTTCCATGCCTCAAAATCGTCCTGCTCAAATGGATCTTCTATACTCTTTATGTCATGCTTGGTAAAGAGCCTGTCATAATAACTCATTAATCCCCTTGCATTGAAATTAACCCCAATATCATACTCATTATCATAGAAAAGAGAGCTCGCTGCAATATCCATGCCTATCCTTATCTTTCTCTTATAACCAGCCTTGGCTATGGCTGTGCTCACAAGCTCCAAGGCCTCCTCAGGGGTTCTCACTGGAGGCGCAAAGCCCCCTTCATCGCCAACATTAGTGGCATTTACACCGAACTTGTCATCAATAATCTTTTTGAGCATGTGATAGGTCTCGCTTACCATTCTTGTAGCATCTGCAAAGCTCTTAGCGCCTGTGGGCAAGAGCAGGAACTCCTGGACTTTCAGGTAATTGCCTGCGTGCTCCCCTCCGTTAAGCACATTTGCCTGGGGAACCGGTAGCATGGGCTTGTTCTTGTTCCCAGAGAGCCCTGCCAGGTACTCATATAACTCCTTTTTCTTGGCCTGTGCTGCTGCCCTGCTCACCGCCAGGCTTATTCCAAGAAGGGTGTTTGCCCCCAGCACAGACTTATTCTCAGTAGCATCAAGCCTTTTAAGCTCCATATCAATATCTTCCTGGTCAGTCACCTTCATGCCATGGAGCTTCTTGCTAATCTTCTTCTTGATAAGCTCGATATTCTTCTCAACACTCTTGCCGTTGTAGGACTTTTTGCCGTCCCTGAGCTCAACAGCTTCATAAAGGCCTGTGCTTGCTCCGCTAGGCACTATTGCATAGCCCTCATGCTTCTTGGTCTTAACAACCACCTTTAGAGTAGGATTACCCCTAGAATCAAGAACCTGGTATGCTTTTATCTCTTTGATTTTATCCAACCACGCCACCTCAAAAAGGGAGTATAGCGTGGTTTTTATTAATGTTATGGTTTTCCTGCAATACTCGCATTGTTGTCATTGCCTTCAAAAATTAGTATTATCCAATAGGTAGTGCTGCCTCCCCGGATGGGGCATCCCCCGGCAACGCACTAAATCTATTTTTAAGAAGAATTTTTGACCTGAGGGCAATAATAACAACAATGCTCAGTATCTTGACACTTACTTTTATGACAAAACAATAGAAAGAGAATAAAAAAATTAAAAAATTTCAGGCTTATTTCTCAACTTTTATCTGGATTTTTCCTGTGACAGTGTGGTTCAGGGTTTCTCCAGACTTCTCATACACAACCTTTATGTTACCGTCAAACCTCTGCCCTTCCTGTGCTCCAGTAAAGTTAATTAGACAGAAGGGGTGTGTGACTGTGGTTGCTCCGTTTGCCAGAGGTCCTGCATCCCATAGATCAACGCAACCAATAGCACTTCCACCAGTAGTATTAATGTAAATAACAGTGGAGTCTGTGTCAACGCCTAATCCATTGAATAGGGAGATTAGAAGTCCATCTGGTTGTGATGCCTTACAATCAATGATGTCAAATCCCGGGCTTAGAGTACACTTGTCTGGTAGCAGGTTTCCAGGACTTAGAACACCGAAATATGCTAATGCCCCGATAGCTGCAAGCACTACAAGGATTGCCCAGCCATAGGTCATCAAGAATTCCATTGCTGCCTGTGCTTTCTTCATTCTTATTTCACCTCACTCTTTTTTAGTCTAAATAAATATATTCTTTATTTTATTCTTCTATTCAGGGGTTTATAAAGTTTTTGGTAAAAAATGCTCTTTGCCTCAGAAAAAAGCACCGAACATCCCGCTTATTATAAGTGAAGCAAAGGTGTAGACAAGAATAGATATGATAATAAATACAGGTATCTGGGTTATCCCCTCTTTTATTCTTCCCTTCCTTATCACACTCACAATACAGGCTGATGAAAAGGCAGATATTGTAAGCATCAGGTAGGAGAATAATTTAAAGTCAGATGCCTTTATTGCCTCTGAGTTGAAGGAGAAGGTAAAAAAACTGCTTGAGGTCATAAGATTAGGCCCCAGCTTGCTGGTAATAGCCTTTATCACTACTAAGAGCTGGCTTGCAAGGCCAAAGAGCACAGGAGCAGCCAGTATAGTGGCAAAGGTTATGAAAATCACATAGGTAGTCACGCTTGCTGCCATCTCCTTCTTAAGGATCTTGGTCTCCTCAATGTTCATGGCTATCTTGCTGAGCAGCTCAGCCATCTCTCCGCCTGATGCCAGGCCTTCAAGCAGGAGATTAATAGACCTCTGAATGGTTTTAGAGTTATACTTCTTAGCAAAGGTGGTTAGGGCTATTGACAGGTCTTCTCCTGCCATGGTGTTCTTAGCCACGTTTTCTATCTCCTTTGCCAGCACCCCAAAGCCAGGCCTAACAGAATACCATAGAGCCCGGTCAATAGGCATGCCTGCAGATATATTAGCGCTTGTTAGCTGCAGGAAGTCTGGGAACACAGTCTCTACTGCCTTTGTCCTATGAAATATCCTCATATCAAGATAAAAGAGATAGACCGCCCAGATAACGGCCAGCAAGAAGAAAAAAACAGTGACCCAAAAGGCAAGCAGGAAGAGCAGGAGATTGAGAAACCCTCCCCTGTTCATAATGCTAAAGATTATGATTACTAAACTCAAAACCAGGCATATGCCAATGTTGATTCTGAAAACGTCTTTAGCGAGCTTCTTTGCCTTTATTTCAAGTCCTGCCTTTTCAAGAAAATCCTGAAGATTTATTACTCTTGCAAATCCTCTCAGAGAGAACTTTTTCCTCTTAGCTTTAGAGACTTTTTTACTTTTCTTTATTTTCTTAAAGTCTTTGCGAAGGGTTTTGTCAAGCTTTGACTTTATCTCTTTCTCCTTGACTTTTCTCTTATGTTCTTCATACTTTGCCTCCAGCCTCCTCCTCTCATGCTCAACCTTCCCCTGTTTATTCTTATCATCTTTTTTAGGAGTGTCAGCAGCTGCCAGCTTTTCTTTTAGTTTTTTCTCTTCTCCACTCTCTTTTCCCTCTTCCTTCTCATGCTCTCTCTTCTCTTTCTTCTTAAAAAGCTTGAACTTCATTTCTTATATCTCCCTATAGCTCCATTGGCGGTCTTGCTGATTTTATCATTGCAAAAAACATGAACTGGATAAAGCCTACAATAAGGGCTATGACCAGCAGGAAGGGCAGAGGCATTGCAAATCCCAAAAAGGTTGCGAGCACTATAAGCACGGTTGTTCCCAAGCTTGGGACAATGACTGCCATCATCATGTAGAACATGGCAATAGGGTTGAGCTTTCTCCCGTACTCCTTGACAGCAATCTGCTGCTGCCTCACAATCTGGTCAATAACAGCATTAAGAGAGTCAGCCACATTTGCTCCTGTTCTCATGGAGTTAAGCACCTGCCACATCAGTTTTCTTAGTTCTGGCGAGGGAGTTGAGGTTATTGATTCATTGAGAGCCTCTTCCATGGTAGTTCCCAAATTCACCTGCTCAACAATCTCATTAAAGAAAGGCCCTATAACTTCATAGTTCCTGCCCAGGTTCACAAAGGCATTGTAAAGAGGCACTCCTGACTCCAGCTCTATTATCAGGAATCTGCCTGCAAAGACGATCTCCTGATTAATCTGCCTCTTCATCTTATCTATTTTTATATCGACATGCCTCATAAAGTAGAAAAAGGCAAAAAAGAAGATAAAGGGTGCAAAGAGCAGAATCGCTGGCTTCTTAATAAAGGAAAAAGCTATTATGAGCAAGCCAAAAGTCAGGAAAATCGCTGTGCTAAAGGTCTTCTTTACATAGTGCTCTGGCTCCTCAGAGACTCTTGCCTGGGACAGCTTTAGCTTAAGGTCAGGCATATATCTGGAGACTATCTTAAAGAAACTCATTGTTAAACATAACCCTCCCGTAACTTTTATGAACTGTCAGCGTGGTACTGCCTTGATTTTGCAGTATCATTCCTGGAACTTCTTATTAGCATGAACATACTTCATCATATTGTTTTTGTCGGTGTAGTACTCTGCCACTATCCTCCCAACCTCATCAACATCCACAATATCATTCTTCATCAGGTAGTTAAGCACCCTCTCTTTCTCCACAATGTCCCTCTTAATATCAGCGTCACTCATGCCAGTGTAGAGCCTAAGATTCTTGAAAAATGATTTTGAGGGGTTCCTCTTAACAAGCATGTCCCTTTTCTGGTCATACTGCATAAGGACATTAATAGTGGAGTCATCAAGAATCTCAGCTATCTGGAAAGTCCTTCTAATGCCTGTCCTCCTGTTCCTGAACTGCACAATTACCAGGCTGATTGCCGGCAACAGAATCTTGGGTACATCAATAGGCGGGTTGGTTAGCCTATCAATTGTCTGGTGGGCATTGTTGGCGTGAAAAGTAGCATACACACTATGGCCTGTGTGGATTGCCTCGAACAAGGTCTCTGCCTCTCTCTTTCTCCTAACCTCTCCTACAAGGATTCTGTCAGGCCTCATCCTAAGGCTGTTCACCAGCAGGTCTTCCATTGAAATCTCTCCTTTTCCTTCTGCGTTTGGAAGCCTGGTGTTCATAGGTACCCAGTGCAGGTACTTGGGCAGCCTCACCTCTCTTGTATCCTCTATGCTTATAATCCTCTGGTTAGGGGGAAAGAAGTCTGAAAAGCAGTTAAGGGCAGAGGTCTTACCACTAGCTGTTCCTCCTGCTATTATGGCGCTCATCTCGTACTGTATAGCCAGCCATATAACAGCTGCTGCCTCCACAGAGATGGTTTTTGTCTTGATAAACTTGGTGATAGTCCATGGGTCACGGGCAAACTTTCTGAAGGTTATTGTGTTGCCAGCAGTGCTTATAGGCAGCAGAGTAGCATTAACCCTGTCTCCTCCCTCAAGGTGAGCATCAAGCAGGGGCTCAAGAATAGTAATCTGGCGTCCTACCTTCCTGCCTATAGTGCTTGCATAGTGCCTGGTCTGCTCCTCATCCCTCACAAACACATTTGTCTTGAGCCAGCCATGGTCTCTGTGATAGACCCATATCGGCTCTGTGGCCTCATTAACAACCACTTCTTCCAGGTTGTGGTCGTTCATAAGGAACTCTATCATGCCAAGCCCCAGGCTCTTGGTGAGCAGGTAGCTGGTCAGGAAGCCCTTGGTCTCCTCATCAAGGTCAGGGAAGTACTTGTTGATAAGGTCGGCTATGGTCTCCTCGAACTGGCTCTCTATAAGCTTGGACTTTTTCAGGTCAGTGATATCAATCATTTCAAGATTCACTGATTTGATAAGCTCCTGTCTTATACGCTCAAGCATGAACTCTGTTGTCTTGGAAATACTAGAAATGCTTACCTCATAGAGGGGAACAAACTCCCCTTTACGCTTGACAACAGTCACCTTTATAGGCACATTCTTTGCTTTATACTCATATGTGTCAATAATCTTTCCTGGGCCAGCAGGCGCCTCTGTTTTTTCCTTTACTTCCTTCTCAGGAACAGGTGTCTTTTTAACTTCAGAACTCTCCTTGGCTTTAGGCTTGTCCTTGTTGTCTGCCACTAAAAAACCCACCTCTTTTAATATCTTTTAATATATGAATACTCGTAAATCTACCTATCATTGATTTATGATAAGAAGTGTATTTAAATTTTGCTATATCTTGCCATAAAAAGGGATAGATAATGGGTAAAAGTCAATCTTTTTTGCTTATTACGTCTGTGAGCTCGCCAAGCCTCTTTGAGAAGCCACTCTTCTTTTCCTCAATATTCTTGAGGCTCTTCTGAAGCTCCTTGACATAGTTTTTTACGTCACTGCTCTTAATAGAGAGGTTAAAGCTCTGTGCCTTTGCTATGAGACTCTGCAGCTCTTTCTCAAGCTCAGCCTTTTCCTTATCAATGGTGTTGATTAGCTGCTCTGTCTTGGCCTTCCTATCGAAGAAGGACTTGAATTTCTCTGCTGCCTGCGTACTCTCCATCTTGTACTTGTCTATATTCTGCTTCTTGGTCATAATCTTCTTGAGAATAGAATCCTGAACCGAGAGTATCTTCTCCTCTCTCTCCTTGATGTTCTTTATGACTGGCTCAATTTCCTGCTTCATCCTGAACTTCATGGATTTCTGAATCTTCTCTGAGTCCTTT
>CBFDDS010000025.1:0-8211 GCA_965603625.1 Candidatus Woesearchaeota archaeon | reverse complement strand
ATTTAAAGAAATCAAAGAGGCTCCTTTTACCGCCGATTTCCTCAGTGAGTTCAGGCCCCATCAAATCAACAGCCTTATTAACCATATAGCCAATATTCTTATGCTTTTCTTCCAGCACAAAGGCATCGATAAAAGCCTTGAGGTCAGTGTTCAAAGAGTTGAAAACAAGAGGCATGATGTCCTCTGGTCCCAGCGCAAGTTTCTTCCTCCCCATAAAAAAGCGAAAGAATAAATTGTTTATAAGTGTTACTATGGCTGAGAGGTTATGGTTATTTAATCAAAGGAAGCTTTGGCTATAAAGGAGATATAAATTCTTCTTCATTGATATGCTACATAAACCATTCTAGTAGTAAAAAAGAAAAATATGAAGTTTGAAACTAACCAGAAAATAATGAACCAAAGTGAGTAGTAGAAGTAAAATTTATTCACCCGCAAATATTTTTTAGATGATACTACAGAGAGGAAGCTTAAACAAAGAAAATACAAAGCTGCTATTATAAAAAATAAGAGCATATATTTAAATGGATTTGATGAAATTATTCCTATCACATTAGGGTTTCCTGCGATTTTAGTTAATATGATTATGCTAGGCATGAAAAAAAGAAGAAGATATCGCATCTCTTCCAGAAAAATGAATGAGATAATAATAATTAAAATAAATAAAACACCAAACGCTGTTAAGCACCTACGGAATCTTTTATTCTTCAGAGCTTCTCTCAATGTTATAGTTTTCTTCTTCATTTCCCAACCTTCTTTAACTTTTTAATTAATCTATGTATAAGTTTAGTATCATACAAGAAGAAGAACACAGTTATAGTAAATGTAACTAACCACATAATTATAAACGCCCATGAAATGGCATACCACATCAGTGCACCCAAACCACTACTATGACGAAAAGTGATTATACCGAATAATTCATATAAAATATCTGGAATCCAAGGGATAAGAAGGAAAAAATTTATTATAAAACAAAGAGCAGGCTTTCTTGATAATGTAATCAATCGTATAAAGTAAAAAGGGATAGTGAAAATAAATGCAATAATAAGCCACCATAGAATTGCTGTTGTAAATGGTGGTCCGTAGGGCATGTCTCTATTTGGAATCTCTACGGCTAATAATGCTAGGAAAAATATAGAAAATGTATAAATTAATCCTCCCAAAAGACTTTTCAACAACCTATCCTTAACTGAGACCTTCTTCATTTTATCCTGTCTCCATGTATGGTATTGTTATTTCGTGCATTAATAAAGATTCCGCTAGTATGCATGCGTTGAAGCATAGTTTATCCCCAAAGCCATCAAAGGAAAATAGTTATAAATCTCAGCATAAACCTGGGTGTTATGAGCGAAGAGGTTGAATGGAAAGAAAAGTTTGTAGAGAGATACAAGGAGCTAACAGACTTTGAGGAGTTCAAGAAGTATTCTCTTATGTATATCAGGAAATCCATAAGAGTGAACACCCTGAAGATTTCTGTGGATGAGGTAAGGAAAAGGCTGGAGAAGAACTGGAAGCTGGAGCAAATACCCTGGTGCAAGGAAGGCTTCTGGATAGACTACAAAGGGGAAGGAGAAGAAAAGAGGTATGATATAGGCAATGTGCTAGAGCACTACCTCGGTTATATATATGTGCAGGAGGCGGCAAGCATGATACCCCCTGTGGTGTTAGAGCCGCAACCCTATGAGACAGTGCTGGATATGTGCTCTGCTCCTGGAAGCAAGGCAAGCCAGATAGCAGCATACATGGAGAACAAGGGATTACTGGTAGCAAGCGATGTGCAGGCAGGAAGATTAAAGCCCCTGGGAATCAATCTCCAGAGAATGGGGATGAGCAATGCGCTGATAACAAAGGTGCCTGGGCACAAGTTCAGGAAAACAGATATCTTATTTGATAAGGTGCTGGTGGATGCTCCTTGCAGCGGAACAGGAACCATAAGAAAATCATACAAAACCCTATCAATGTGGGGGCCTAACATGGTAAAGAAGATGGCTGGCCAGCAGAGGCAGCTGATAGCATCAGGCTTTGAAGTGCTGAGACCAGGCGGAACAATGGTTTATTCTACATGCACTCTAGAGCCAGAGGAAAACGAGGGAGTGGTGAGCTGGCTGCTAGAGAAATATCCAAATGCAAGGGTAGAGAAGATAAAATTAGATATTAAGAGAAGCCCTGCAATAATGGAGTTTGGAAAAGAAAAATACAATCCCCAGGTAAAAGAGTGCCTGCGAATATGGCCCCAGGATAATGACACAGAAGGATTCTTCGTATCGAAGATAAGAAAGGTAAAATGAAGAAACTGACAGCAATAATAGCAAGCACATCTATTTTAACAAGTGCCAGTGCACTAAAAGCAAACACCAGCTATCATGATTATCTAAACCAAAGCACCGCCAAACAAGTAAGTGATAATCAAGAGCAAAAAAAAATCATGCTTGAAGGCCCTATTTATCTTCCAGACCTAACCAAAGATAATAATCTTGACTTTACAATCAAATGCAAGAAGTATGGCTTAGTATATGTGACTGCAACTTCTGAGGGAAGAGATGAGTCAGCCCTGGATCTCATTAGAACTGTAATAGAGAAAATGCATAAAGGAACCCTCAAATATGAAAATCATAAAGTAAAAAAGGTAAGAGTGTGGGGTTACTACCAAGACAATCCCCACAAAACCCTGGAACTAACAGACTTCGCAGTCATAGACAAAGACGGGAATGACAGACATTTTCTTATGATATAGGAATCTTTTCATCTATGATTCTTCTTCTTCACAGCAAAAACCGTCAAATAATCACCCATACCAAAAAGAGCTAAAAACCAAGAAGTAAGATTTCTGCCGAGTAATAAGAAGCTGTCAAAGCCTTTTCTAGGACGGTCACTGAGCTGGAAGTTCTCTTCACAATGCCCTCTCTTGTTACGGCCAGTTCTCTTGAAGTTGCTAATCTGTATTCCCTCTGTATAGCACTTGGCAACCCTAAAACCAGAATTTCTCAGCAAAGCAGTTAATTCCCTTCTGGTCAGCAGGTTGATATGGTCTTTGTGAAAATGGTCGCATTTTTTGCCGAAAACATGGGCAGAGAATCCTTCTATATTTGGAACACTAATAATCAGTACGCCTCCTTTATTAAGCAGCTTATTAGCACCGCCCAGGTAGTCTTCAGAGTTCTCAACATGCTCTAGAACCTGGTGCATGGTAACAACATCAAATTTCCTGCCTTTTAGATAAGAGTCCTTCCAGATCTTAAAGCTTTTATGCACCTTGAAACCAAGTCTTCTGCCAATCTCAATCATCTTATCAGAAGCCTCAATACCCATAATCCTCTTGAAACCAAAATCCCTGGCAACTATCAAAAAATAGCCCACGCCATAGCCAACATCCAGCAGGCTCTTGGAATCAGGCTTCAGCTTCTTAACAGTTCTTAACTCCCTAAGAAACTTATCTCTCTGCAGCTCTAGTCTCCTCTTGTTAAAACCTACTTTATCAGAATAATACCTGGATTCATAATAAGATTTCAGGTCTCTAGCCATATTATTTTACACCCTTTATGAAAAAAGAAAATATAAAATTCGGCTCACTTCCTTGCCTTCTCCAGCTTTCCGTGCAGTAATGCGTTCAGGCTCTGGTCATTTACTTTTATCACCTGCCATCTAACGCCGGGTATGTCGCCTTTGGCCCTGCCCATTTTTCCGCCTATGCACTCAACCATCACTTCATCGTGCTCGTCTATGAGCTTGGTTGCTCCGTCTCCTGGGCAGAAAGCAGTGATTTGCTTGCCGTTCTTCACCAGCTGCACTCTAACACATTTCCTCATGGCAGAATTAGGCTGTTTTGCTTCTAATTGTACTTTCTCTAGAACTATTCCTGAGGCCTGGCTTGATCCGCCAAGGGGGTCTGACTTCTGCTTCAGTCTCTTGGCTTTCTTAACAAAGTATTTATCGTGCCATCTACCCTTCTTGCCCCTCTTCTTGAGCTTCTTTGCCGAGTTCAGTCCCTTGCTCTTCTTAGCCATTTTTCTCCTCTAATGAATAGTAGTTATTTTATAAATATTTGTATTTAAACAACCTTTATCTCGTCTAATTGGAAGTACTTGCTCACAATCTTCTCTAAATTCCTTAGGTTCTGGGCTTTTATGCCTATCATCAAGCCCTTTGTTTTAGTATCCGGACCAGTTATAGTAACAATATCCTCCTCTTCTTTTATATCGCTTATCTTGAGGGGCGCCAGGTAGTTCCTGATGAAGTTCACTCTCTCAGGGTCAAACTCCACTATCTTTATCTTTCTCTTGAGCATCTTCTCCAGCTTGGTGATATGAGTCTTGTTCCTGCCCAGAGCCTTGCCCATCTCCCCGCTCTCAACCAGGAACACCAGTTTGTCCCTGTCGAAAAAGCAGTCTTTCAGCTTGGCATGGGTGATATTCTCGAACAGCCCCATGAACTTCAGCATGTCAGTGTCAAAGGATATTTTTTGTTGAATCATTTTGCAGAATAAGGAAAAAAATTTCCTTAAAACCTTTTCTTCTCAACCACCTTCTTCATGCCAATACAGGTGATTGAAAATGGCTTCTTGCACACAACCCCCAGCTCATCGTTGGGGATGTCAAGCTTCTCTACTTCTATCTTTGCAACAGATGCATAGTGCTCTATATCACTGGCCAGGTCTTCAGGAGCATTGCCTGCCAGGAACACCTTCACAAGCTCATTGTTCTTCAGAGCCTTGAGAGTCCTGTCTGCTCCAATAACCAGATTTTCTGTTTTCAACAGCTTCTTAATCTCATCAATACTCATGATTATTCCTCATTACTTCTTCTTTGCCCTCTTATCATCTCTTATCTTGGTAATCAATCCTGGAAGCCCGGTTCCAAGGGGAACAGGCTGGTTAATCATTACATTCTCAATAACAGAGTTGAGCTCATCAATCTCTCCCATCATGCTGGCATTAATGATATGCCTTATAGGGGTCTCGAATGATGCTCTTGCAAGCACGCTGGGCTTCTCCTTCACAATACCATACCTACTCACACCCAATACCTTACCGGACATGGTCATGGCATCAGCCACAAGCAGGATGTGCCTCACGTCAATGTTTATGCCCTGGTCTTTGAGCACCTTTAGTATCTCTCTCACAATGGCCTCTCTTGCTGCCTCTATGCCATAGAACTTCTCTATCTCATATATATTATTAGTAATTGTCCTGTAATCATCCACAAAGTCAAGCTTAAGCAAATCCTTCAGGTTGCTGCCAGCAGTCACAATAACATACTCCTCCTCCCTCTTGACAGGCAGTACCTGGGTCACACCCTTGATGCCGTTGATATACACATCCTTTATCTTCTCCTTTAACCTATATATAAGGTTGAGGGCTTCATCACCAGAGGCCTTGGCCCTTATAGTGTTGTCTTTCTGAAGCCTGATATCAACGCCTTTCATGCTCTTGTTAAGCAGCTTTGCAATCTTTGCATGGGACATCCTCCTGTCCTTGAGCTTTTTGTCATCAAGCTCAATAGTCATCTTGGTCTCAGCAACATTAATGCTAATCTCCTTTAGATACTCCTTGAACCTGGTCTCCTTCACGCTCTCAGCAAGCAGCCTGATATCCTTACCCTGGGAGTAGGGCTTTTTCAGGTATATCTCCATCATCTTGGTGCTTATCTCTTTCCTAGCGTCGAGAATCTCTATCAGCCTGGGCAGTCCTGTGGTAACATTCATCTCACTAACACCAGCAAAGTGAAAGGTGTTCAGAGTCATCTGGGTGCCGGGTTCTCCTATGGATTCTGCAGTCACCAGGCCAACGCACTCACCTGGTTCTGCCAGGGAATTCCTGTACTCGGCATGGACCTTGTCGCCAATCTTCTTAATCCTGGCAGGGCTGGCCCTGTCAGGCAGTTCCTTTTCCAGGTCATCAAGGATTCTCTTTGGAACCTTTTCCTTGAATTCACGCAATTCTTTTTTCATTTTAATCATGTAGTTCTTATGATATGTCCAACATTAATCTTGCCGCCCTCGCTCTTGCTCACATCAATGCCGTCTTCTCCATAAGCGAACTGGACAATCTTTTTGCCAGCATCACGCACAGTAAAGTCATACTCCACCTTGAAGTCCTGCATAGCATTAGCCAGCCTTCTGTAGAGGTAACCAGACTTGGGCGTCCTGAGAGCAGTATCCATAAGGCTGTCCCTTCCAGTCATAGCCATAAAAAACAACTCAAAGGGCTCAAGGCCGTTCTTAAAGCCGTTCTTGATAAACCCTCTTGCAGATGCTCCGAGGTCTCCCTTCTTAAAGCATGACAGGGTTCTGTCGTCATAGCCCTTGCTAATCCTGCCCCCTCTTAATGCCTGCTGGCCAACACAGGCAGACATCTGGGCAAGGTTCAATAGGTTGCCCCTTGCACCTGATTCAATCATTATAAGAGTGTGAGTGTCCTTATCAGCATTCTTAGCAGCGATTTCTCCTGTCTCGTTCCTGGCTTTGTTCAGCCTCTCAAGTATCATGAGTTCAAGAGTCTCTCTTATATCTCTTCCTGGCAGGAGCTCAAGGCGCCCCTCATGATAATCCTGTATCATTTTCTTAACATCAGTGTCTGCTTCTTCAAGCAGCCTCTTAACCTCTTCCTGCACTGCCGGCTTTAAGTCAATGTCTGAAAGCGTAATCGTGAACCCATGCCTCAGCAACACCTCTATTCCAAGCCTGTAAATTTTTCCAAGCATGTTAACCATCTGTGCAGCTCCGTACTGCTTGTGCAGGTTCCTGAGCAGTAATCCAGAGCCCTCCCCCAGATTATTCTTATCAAGGATGCCTGTGACAAGCTTGCCGTTCTTAATCTCAACAATAGCATCAGGGTCATCAACCCCTGCCCTGTGATGCCTTGCATAGCCCCTGAAATTAAAGTCAGTAGGAAGCAGGACAGAGAAAATCTCTTTGCCGTTCAGCACATTCTTGTTAGGCAGCTTTGAGAAGTCATCAACGCCAGCTGCCATTAACAGGTCAATAGCCTCCCCGCGATCAAGGTTCAGGTATTTGGTTAATATATAGTTGCCAGTGATAGCGTCCTGGTTGCACCCAATAATGCTAAGTCCATATCTTGGACTGATAAGCTGGGTCTGAACCTCCATTAGTATCTCTGCCTCAGACCTTGCCTCTTCTGTCTGGGGAATGTGCAGGTTCATCTCATCACCGTCAAAGTCTGCATTGTAAGGAGCGCACACAGCAGGGTTCAGCCTCAGAGTAAGGCCGGGTAGCACCCTAATCTTATGGCACATCATGCTCATCCTGTGCAGGCTGGGCTGCCTGTTGAAAGTGCTGATATCACCGTCCATCAAGTGCCTCTCAACAATAAAGCCCGGCTGCAGCTCCTCGAGCAGCTGCTCCTTGGTCTCATCAGTAATCTTCTTTCTCCTGCCGTCAGGCCTGATAATATAATTAGAGCCGGGGTAATCCTTGGGTCCCCGCTTGACAAACTCCTTCAGGTACTCAAGGTTCCACTCAGTAACCCTTTCAGGAACCGTGAGCTTCATAGCCATTATAAGAGGCACGCCGACCTCGTTGATGTTAAGCATTGGGTCAGGGCTGATAACAGTCCTTGCAGAGAAGTTGGTCCTCTTGCCAGCAAGATTATGACGTATCCTCCCCTCCTTGCTCTTGATACGCGCAGTAAGAGTCTTCAAGGGCTGCCCGCTCCTGTGCCTGGCAGGCGGAAGCTGTGCAACCTCGTTATCAAAGAAAGTGGTAATATGATACTGCAATAAGTCCCAGAGGTCCTCAATAATTATCTCTGGTGCTCCTGCATTAATGTTCTCGAATAGCCTCTGGTTAATCCTCACAATGTCTCCGAGCTTGTGAGTGAGGTCATCCTCGCTCCTCTCACCGCTCTCAAGAGTTATACTGGGCCTCATGGTAACAGGAGGAATCGGCAGAACTGTGAGCACCATCCACTCAGGCTGGGCGCTCTTGGGATTAATGCCAAACAAGGGCAGGTGCTCTCTCTTAACCCTCTCAAGCCTGCTCCTCACTTCTATAGGGCTGAGTCTCTTCTCATCCTCCAGGAAAGTGGTCGGCTTCTCAATCTTAATCTTTAACTGCTTCTCCTTGCAGTGAGGGCACTTGGTAATAGTCTTAAGAGCAGCAATGATTTCCTTGACCTTCTTCCTCTGCTCATCAACCCCAAACTCCCTGCCAACCTTCTCAAGCTCGTCCCTGTGCCTGTTAATCTTGTCATTGGGT
>CBFDDS010000024.1:0-8428 GCA_965603625.1 Candidatus Woesearchaeota archaeon | reverse complement strand
TAGAACCCAAGATAAAAGAGCTGTTAAACTCATTATTCAGAAATGTTCCCAGCGGGGTTGGCTCTGAGAGCTTTATCAGGCTTGATGACAAGCAGCTAGATACTGTGCTTAACAAGGGAGCAGAATGGGCTGTTGAGAACGGCTATGGCTTTAAAGACGACCTTGAGCGCTGTGAAGAAGGGGGCAGGATGAAGCAGGCAAATGCCAGTAAGGTGAGCCCCAGAGCAAAATCCAGGGGCAGAAGGCAGCTCGGAAGCCTGGGAGCAGGCAACCACTTCCTGGAAGTCCAGTATGTTGACAAGATATTTGATAAAAAAACAGCAGAGGCCTTTGGTATAAAGAAAGAAGGCCAGATCACTGTGATGATTCACTGCGGTTCCCGTGGCTTAGGACACCAGGTGTGCTCTGATTATCTAAGAAGAATGGAGGAGGCAGACCCTGAGCTCATGAAAAGCCTGCCTGAGAAGGACTTAATCTATGCAAAGGCCGGCACCCAGCTCGCAGCAGATTATTTTGGTGCTATGGCTGCCAGTGCTAATTTTGCCTGGGCTAACCGCCATATAATTGCCCACCAGGTAAGGAAATCACTCAAGGAAGTGTTTGGCTTAGAGCCAGAGAAAATCAAGACAGTGTATGATGTTGCTCATAACATTGCAAAGATAGAGGAGCATGAGATTGACGGTGAGAAGAAAAGGGTTTATGTTCATAGAAAAGGAGCAACGCGTAGCCTACCAGCAGGCCATCCCAACACCCCAGAGGTGTACAAGGAAGTTGGCCAGCCAGTGATTATTCCTGGCAGCATGGGAACAGCAAGCTATCTCCTAGTGGGAACAGAGAATGCTCTGAAAGAGACCTTTGGCAGCACTGCCCACGGCGCTGGAAGAGTGATGAGCAGGACCAAGGCTATCAAGAGCTTCAGAGGAGAGAATGTTAAGAGAGAACTGGAACAGCACCACATCTTTGTTAAGGCTGCCAGCTGGAAGGGCATCTGTGAAGAGGCTCCTCAGGTATACAAGGACATTGATGAGGTTGTCAAGGTGAGCCATGAAGCAGGCCTTGGAAACCTCGTAGCAAGGGTCAGGCCTATGGGTGTTATTAAGGGTTGAGGGATAATCTGTTAATAAAGAAAAAATGACTGAAACAATCGTGATAAGCGTCGGGGGGAGTCTTATCTGCCCTGACAAGCCGGATGTTGAGTTTCTTAAGAAGTTCAAGGAGATTATTGAGAAGCATATCCGACAGGGAAAGAAATTCATCTTAATAACCGGCGGTGGACAGGTTTGCAGGGATTACCAGATAGCTGCCAGCCAAGTAGCTCCTCTTGATGACCAGGACCTGGACTGGCTTGGAATCCATACAACAAGGATAAACGGTCATCTGCTCAGAAGCATTTTCAGAGAGTATGCTCATCACAGGATTATAAGCGACCCCTACCAGGAGATTGACTTCAAAGAGCACATCCTTGTGGCTGCTGGGTGGAAGCCTGGCAGGAGCACTGATAATGTGGCTGTTATTCTTGCAAAGAATTTTGGAGTCAAGAAATTAATCAACCTGACTAATGTTGACTATGTTTACAACAAGGACCCTGCAAAACACGAGGATGCCAAAGCTATCAAAAAGATGAGATGGGCTGAGTTCAGGGAACTCTTCGGAGAGAAATGGCACCCTGGCTTAAACACACCCTTTGACCCTCTTGCCAGCAAAGAAGCGCAGAGCTTTGGATTAACAGTGTATATTCTTAATGGTGCAAGGCTTGACGAGCTTGATAATATTCTAGAAGGCAGGGATTTTGTTGGGACAACCATTAGTTAAATTCGTTTCAATACAAATTCTGCTCTTTCTTTTATGCTAACCGGAGGCACCATTACCACTTCATAGCCAAAGTCTTCATATAATCTTTTTAAAAGATTAGAAATGTTTTGTGATTCTTCTTCACTTTCTGTTCTAAAACCTGTTCCCTCATAAAGATGAAGGGGCTCTAGGAAAAATATCTTTTCATATTCACACTTAGCAATGCTTTCTAATAATCTCTGTAGAGGCTTCTGCTTTCTATGCATGTAAAAAGCTAAGCCATCAGGAAGGCCCCTGTCGATAAAAACCACTTCTTTATCAGGAGGAATTTCAGCCTCTCTTTTTAGCTGTATATCAAGTATTTTTTCCTGGAAATCTTTTTTTAATCTGGGTTCCTTAATTCCTTCTTGCTGTTTTTGGATTATGAAATCCTTTGCTGCTTCTCTAATAGCATAAAAACCTCTCCTTCCTAGTTCCTCCAGAAGGCTTGTTTTTCCTGAACTTGGGCCGCCAGTTAGAACGTATTTTTTCATATTCATCTCACAATTATATAAAATTATATAATATATTAAGATTCAAACATCAATAACTCTTCCTCTCTTGCCAACATTGATAATCTTGGTTTTGCCAATCTTTTCTTCCAGTCCCTCTGCTTCATGCACATGGCTGCATAACAGGATGTCTGGCTTTAGCTTCTCTATTGCTTTTCTCACCCCGCTGCTGCCAGGAAAGAACTGAGTAAATTTTTCCATCTTGGTTCCTGAGGGATGAACATGAGTTACCATTATTTTTTTGTCAAGGTACTTTATTTTTTCAAAACCTTTTTTTAGCAGGTCATAGAGCTCTTTTTCTGAGAGCTGGCCCAAGCCAATGTTTGCTCCTCCTGCCCCGAACAAGCCGATATTCTTGTATCGCACACTATAGCCATGTATATTTTTGACGCCATACACATTTGCCAGAAAGTCAGCAGTGGCCACTGTCTCATGATTGCCTGGAATTAGCAGAACCTTGAGGTTTCTCTTCTTAAAAGGACCGATTATATTATCTGTGCTTTGCTCTGCAAAGGTCAGGTCACCGCATAGCACAACCAGGTCTGCGTGTTCCTTTTTAGCCTCTACAGCCAGCTTTTCTGCCAGCCTGGTGTCTCCATGTATGTCTCCGGCACTAAAGATTCTGAGTTTGTGTTTGCTGGTCTTCATTTTATCTTTCCTTTACTTCTACTTCTTCCTTATTCAGGTGAACAAGAGTGGAGGGGCTTCCTTTTAATTCCTTGTCATAGATTATAAAGTCAACCTTTTTCTCTATCTCTGGGTCAAGGTCCTCGATTGTGGTCATTACATCACCGCCAGTAACATTCGCACTTGTTGTGATAATCGGGACTTTCATCTTCTTGACATAATTATAAAACCAGTGATTGGGAATCCTTATTCCTATGGTGCTATTCCCCGGGTTCACATTATCAGCCACAAACTTCTTTTTTACTTTTAGGATGAGCGTGTATGGCCCTGGCAGTTTGTCAACATACTCCTTGGTCTTCTCAGTGGTCTCGCAGAATTCGTATATCATGCTCTTGTTAGGTATGATTATTGAGAATGGCTGTTCAAAATTCTTCTTTATCTCTCTCACCTTTGCAACAAGCTCTTGGTTAGTAGCATCGCACCCAATGCCGTATATCGTGTCTGTTGGATAGATAAAGATGCTTTGCTTTAGTTCTTTCACAAGGTGCGGTTCTAATTTTAGCTCATCCTTATTTAGCACTCTCATAAAAGCAAGAAATCTTGTTTTGTTTAAAAAGGTTAAGAAATTAGTGTATAAATTTGTTTATAAATTCCTGATATTCTCTTCCCTCACGCTCTGCTGCCAGTAAAAATCCTCTATAAAGGCAACTTTGCGTGCATATCTGTCCCAGGCCAGGTACTCCTTCCTCTTGAAAAAATCCATTATTGCCATTGTGTTTGTATCAGGTAGGTTGTTATTTGCTCCTCTTCCTCTGGCTCTATTAGTTCATGCTCTTTCATTACTCGCAATAATTTTTGGTTGTAGCTCTGTGCTTGTGCAGGCACACATATCACCTCCTTGTTTTTTATTCTTAATATAAGTCTTTGGTGCTCAGCCTTTTCTTGGTGTAGTTCTTTATCTGTACAAAGAAGAGGCTCTGGACATATTTTGGGTTTTCGTGTAAGGATAGCATTTGTATCACCTCAAGTTTTCGCCCGTTCGCTATGCTCACTCCAAAAACTCATCAAAAGCAAAGCTTTTGGGAGTCCCAGAAATGCTCTGCATTTCTGATGACTTGACTAAAGGCAAGTGGTTCCTAGCACAAAAAAGTGCCGGAACCCCTTATGTAACGCGGGCAATTTTTTGTTTAATTATTTTTGTTTATTATCAATCCCTCCTGCAAGAGGGTTGCCGTGTTTTTGTTTTCTTACTATGTCAACAGGAAACCTTTGCTCATATTCTTCCATGGTTTTGTCAAAGGCTTCTTGAGCATCAATATCCAGTAAATAAGCAATCTTGAGGACAAGGAAGAGCTGGTCTCCAACAAAGTCAACCCATTCATCCTTATGCTTCTCAATCAATTCTTTTTGTTTTTTAGCATCAACCCATTTGATAATATTCCAGACCTCTCCTACTTCCTCAGTCATGTTCAGCAGGAAGTCCTTAATATAAGAGGCATCCTTGTCCCAACCCCTTACATCATTAAACTTAGCAACAATATCCTGGGCTTTTCTCATTTTTATTTTATCTCCTCATCTCCCTTTCTGTAGTGCATTACTTCATCAAGCTTTTTCCAGGCATGAAGCTCCTCTGGCTTGAACCATACCTTGATTTCCCTCTCAGCCTCTTTCACAGAGCCTGATGCATGGATAAGATTCTGGATGGGCCTCTCAAGCCCGTCAGCCAGCTGATAGGTGTCAAGAGCAAAGTCTCCTCTTATAGTGCCGGGGTCTGCGTCTCCAGGGGCAGTTGCCCCGCAAATCTTTCTAATATGAGCAACAGCATTATGGCCTTCAATAACAAGAGCAACTACAGGGCTCATGGATATGAAGTCCATCAGGAACTTTCTTATCTTGTGCCCTATGGCTTTGTTGTCTTCCTTAATCTTAAGCCCTTTCTTGGCATAAGACTTTCTCTGCTTCTCGCCAACAGCCTCAAGCCACTCGTCATCAGCTTCATAGTGCTTTCCTGCAATCTCTTTGTCAGCATAAACCATCTTCATGGCAATAAGCTTAAAGCCAGGCTTTTCAAACCTGCTAATGATTTCTCCTACTAGCCCTCTATGTACACCGTCTGGTTTGATTAGCACTAATGTCTTCTCAATCAAAAGAATCACCTCTGCTTACTTCTTCAAGCCCTTCTTAACATCAGCATACTCCACAGTCCACTTGGTGGTCCTTGGCTTTCTCTTGAGCTTGAGCATGTTCTTCTCGCACTTTGAGCTGCAAAAATCAAATGTTTTGCCGTCTTTCCTAACAAAAATCTTGCCTGTTCCAGGCTCAACCTGTTTTCTGCAAAAATCACACCTGGGCATATTGAATCACCTTTGATTATGTTTATTTGCTTCTGCCGGCCTTGTTAAGAGGCCTGGCCTCTATCTCTGTCTCTCTGAGCATGAGCACATCTCCAAGCTGTACAGGACCCCTGACGTTTCTCCTGATAATCTTGTTCTGGTCTCTGCCGTCAAGCACCTTGCACCTCACCTGGGTGGCTTCTCCTCTTGTGCCGGTTCTGCCAACAATCTCCTCGACACTGGCAGGCACTGCTGGAGAGAACCTGATTCCTCCTTTAGGGCCCTCTTTCTCGGGTTTCCGGTCTCTTTTACGAATTTTTTCAATCTTTTCAATCATTACGCATCACCAGGGGTTTTATTTTACTCCTAACTGTTTGAGCAGGTCCTTTGCCTCGCCTTCCTTTTCAATGGCAACACTGGCAGTCCCTACTTTGAGTCCTGCAGCTGCTCCCAGCTCTTCCTTGCTGGGCACCTCTACAACTGCTATTCCCTTCTCCTTTGCAAGGAGGGGGATGTGCATTAGAATCTCAGGTGGGGTTACATCCTTGGCAACAACAACGAGTTTTGCCTTCTCCTTCTCTATTGCCTTGGTAACCTCGTTGGTACCCTTGATAATCTTTCCTGTCTTTCTTGCAAGCTCTATAGCTTCGTAAGCTTTTTCGCTCATTTTATTCAACCTCCTATCATTGGTTTTGTATGTTTAATATGAGATACAGATAAAGTGTACCTCTTCAGCCCCTGAGGGCTTCATTAGTCATTGGTATCCTGCAGAGAGGAGAGAGTCTTTTATAAAGGTTTTGGTGAAAAGAAAGAGAAAAATAAAAAATAAATTATTAAGCTTATATATCCCTTGCCTGGACAGTCTTCCTGCCGTTGGCCTTGGCTCTCTCGCAGCCCTGCATCAGGTGCCAGGTGATTGCTCCATTAAGAGCGTCTGCTACGTCTCCGCCAACATTACAGTCTTTGGCGACTTCTTTTATCTTGGATTTGACAATCAGCATTTCTCCGGCTTTCTTGTCTCCTACGTAGACGTCTTTGCCTTGGATTGTTTTCCTTTCATTAGCCTTTGCTCTTTCAGCAGCTCTCTCAATCATGTGCTCTACCATCTTGCTCAGGGCCTCTGCAACATCTCCGCCAACATTACAGTCTTTAGCGACTTCCTTTATCTTTGCTTTTACAATGAGCATTTCTGCCATGTTAAATCACCTCATGTGTTATTTATTTTGAAAAATTTTGTCCTGTTTTTAAAGTTTTTGATGTTTTTGTTTTTTTAGGGGACTAAGCGAGTGAAACGAGCGCATGTCGTCTGCTTTTGTGAACTTTTGGAGCGCAGCGGGCAAAAGTTCAATCTATATAGCTGACAACATCTGCCTGCTCTCTTAAGCTGATTATGTGCTGGTTGAGCACAGCCTGCTTGTTCCTTAGCACTAATAGGCTTACAATAGCCTCCTCTGCCTCTTCAAGGCTCACCTCTTTTGGAAGAGTGACATTGACCACCTGTACTATGTGGTATCCCAATCTTGACTGGATTATCTTGGTGCTTCCTGGCTCTGAGTTGAAGACTACCTGCTCGTACTCTGGGAGCAGCTGGCCTTGCTGGAAGGAGTACAAGCCGCACCTTGAGATGCTGGGTGTGTCTTCTGAGTACTTCTCTACCAGCTCGCAGAAGTTGCTTCCATCGAACTCGTCTGCTATTGCCTTTGTGATTTCAAGCTTGGTATCCTTGTTGCTCTCATTAGCATATATCATCAGCTGCCTTGTGACAGCGCTTGCCAGGGTTACAAAGCTCTCTTTTTTGCTGTCATAGTAGGCTTTTATGTCTGCTTCTGAGGGTTCTGCCACTCCTTGGGTAACATCATCTATCTCTGCCAATAGCAGTAGGTTGTTTTTAATGCCAACCCTGAAGGCTGTTAGTGATGAGCCGCTATTCTCAAGGCTCTGCTGGAGCTGCTCAAGAGTTAGTCCATTGTTGGCCAGATAGGTATTAATGGCATTATCAATATCCTCTTCACTCACGCTGAACTCTTTGGTAGTAGCGTCCTGCAGCAAGAGCTTGTTCCTTATCACTGTGTCTAATGCCTGCTGGAGGGACTCATTTGTTCTTGAATCAAGAGGCAGATTTCTGTAAATGCCCATAACTTCCTCTAGATAGACTGGCTCTCCATTAATAGTTGCCAATAGGTCCTGGGAGATGCTTGCTCTGGTCTGGTTGAGGTTAGTGCTTCTGTCAATAACACACATTGTTCTTCCTGAGATAGGGTTGACAACATAGAGTATGGATTTCTGGGTTCCAAAGTTGTCAAACTGGGCCATATAGTATGAGTCAACATCAAAGCCAGGGCAGTACACACTTATTCCATCAGCTGTTTGTTGTGCATTTTCTCCTGTAAGGTACTGTATTGAGAGCAGGGACTCATGATACTTCTGGAAATAATTCCTGAACACACCATCCAGGGGCGTGCTCCTCCTTGCCAGCAGGGTCATGCCCATGGCTATGATTATTACCACGAGGATAATTATTGTTATGATTAATCCCAGGGGTCTTTTGTGCTTCATTTTTCCTCCTCCTTGTCTAACTCTTTATTATAAAACCTGATTGCTTTTTCATAATACCTCTTCTCGAACTGGAGCCAGGGCCTCTTTGTAAAATATATTAATGCTCCTTTGGAATCCCATAATAATAAGCCGGAGTACTTCCAGTTGGTCTCAATGATAAGCTGTGGCGGTGGGAAGTATGAGGTGTACACGTTCTCCTTTATAACCTCGGTTGAGAGCTCGTCTTCCCTGAGCTTGTCTGCGAGTATCTTCCTCACAATGAGCCTTATTGCTCCCAGCACTTCTTCTTGTCCGTCATAGTTGATGCAGAAGTTCAGGAAGAACTGGTCATAGTTCTTGGTCTTATCCATGAGCTCCTTAAAGATGTCTGTGAGCTCTGAGTCAAGCTCAAACCACTGGCCTATTATGAACACTCTTATCTGGTTATTGTGTATCCGCTCATCATTGAGCAGGTGGTTAAAGAAATCCTTTAAGTCACTAAGCATGCTCTCGTGCTCTGAGAGGTTGATGGTTAGCACCCTGTTCTTATGCTTTAGCTGGAGGTTAACAAGCTCGTCAAGCAGGGAGAGG